>CBHWBX010000077.1:0-12503 GCA_966111935.1 uncultured Gemmatimonadaceae bacterium | reverse complement strand
GCAGAGGTCCGCAGAGGACTGCAAACGGCGAAAGAACAAAAAAAGAATGAATGAAAAAAGAACGGCGATCCCACTTGGAGTCGCCGTTCCCATTTTCAATGGCAGTTGTCGCTCTTAAAGCAGTTCCTCTGCGGCCCTCTGCGCCTCTGCGTCCTCTGCGTTGAAGCTGTTGCTGTTCCGCTACGCGATCAGCGCGCTCAATCGATCGCTGAACACCCGACTGGCCGTGAGACGCGTCCCGTCGCGCATGATCACGATGTACTCGCCGTGGAACCACGGTTCGAGCTCGCGGATGCGGTCGATGTTCACGATCGCCGAGCGGTGGATGCGCACGAAGATCTTGGGGTCGAGCTTCGCTTCCATGTTCTTCATGCTCTCGCGCAGGAGGTGCGCTTCGTTCTTCGTGTGGATCTTGACGTAGTTGCCGCTCGCCTCGACCCAGTCGATGTCCTCGGTGCGGACGAAGAAGACGCGGCCGCTCGATTTGACGATCAGACGCTCGGGGTACTTCCGCTCCTCCCGCAGCTCCTCGAGCAGCGACACGAGGTGCGAGTCGATGACCGTGCTCTTCGCCGAGCGGATCTTGCCGCGCGCGCGGTCGAGGGCCTTCTCGAAGCGCGTCTGGTCGAACGGCTTGAGCAGGAAGTCGAGGGCGTGGATCTCGAAGGCGCGGATCGCATGGCCGTCGTGCGCGGTCACGAAGACGACCGCAGGGGCGTTCGCCTGATCGATGTGCTCGACGACCTCGAAGCCGTCCATGCCGGGCATCTGGACGTCGAGGAAGACGAGATCGGGGCGATGCTTCTCGATCGCCTCGAGCGCCATCAGGCCGTCAGTGCAGATCGCGACGATGTCGACGTCGGGCTGCGTCTCGAGCAGCGACTGCATGCGGTCGCGCGCGAGCTCCTCGTCGTCGACGATGATGGTGCGGATTTTCTGGTCGGTCATCAGTCTGCCGCCGTTCGTTCGAAGGGGTGAAAGGGGATCGCCATCGAGACGCGCACGCCTTCGCCGGGCGCGCCGTGCAGCGAGAAGCTCTGTCTGTCGCCATAGAGGTGCTGGAGCCGCTGTCGCGTGCTCGCCAGCCCCACGCCTTCCTTGTGGCCGGTGCGCAGCCCGCGGCCGTCGTCGACGACCTCGCAGCGGAGCAGGTCGCCGTCGCGGCGGACCGTGATCGTGATCGAGCCCGCCCCGAGATCGCCGAAGCCGTGCCGGAACGCGTTCTCGACGAGCGGCTGGAGGAAGAGGTTGGGAACGCGCGCGTCGCGCGTCTCCTCGTCGATGTCCATCGTGACCTTGAGGCGGTCGCCGAAGCGAAGGCTCATGATCTCGAGGTAGCGCTGGAGAAACTCGAGCTCGGACTGGAGTGCCACTTCCTGTGCGCCGATGTTCTGGAGCGACATCCGTAGGAGGTCGCTCAGCGACGCGACCATCGAGTCGGCGCGGCGCACGTCCTTGTGCATGAGCGCCGAGATCGAGTGCAGCGTGTTGAAGAGGAAGTGCGGTTGCAGTTGCATGCGCAGCATCTGGAGCTGCGACTGCGCCAGACGCGCCTCGAGCTGCGACGCGCGGATCGCGCGATCCTTCGAGACGCGGTAGTAGAGCACGGCGTGGTGCACGACGACGAGCGTGCAGTAGACGATCGCGTCGAGGACCGTCCAGCTCAGGAGATAGCGGCCGAACAACTCGGCGAACGCGCCGCGGGCGCGCGGCTCGACCACCGCGACGGCGAGCGACAGGAGCGCGACGTGCGCGAGCACGAACGCGACCATCGCGACGAGCTGGATCCCCCAGTTGCGCAGCGATCGCGCGCCGCGCACCGGATACCGGCGCGCGGCAAACATGACCATCGGCGTGAGCAGGGCCCACGCGTAGGTGAAGATCAGTTCGGCCGGCACGAGCTCGGTCAGCGAGACCGGCACGCCGACGAGACGGCTGTAGAAGTACCGCTCGATCGAGTAGAGGATCGCGATGACCGTCGCGACGCCGAAGAGCATCACGGCGAAGCCGACCTGACGCTCGCGCACGACGGCCTGATCGACGGCGCGGGTCAGGCCGAAGATGCTGTACTCGCCGGTCTGGGCGAGCGGATCGGGGGCGGCCGGCATGCGGGACGCCGCGCCCGAACGGGGGCGGGTCGTACCGGAACCGGAAAAGGGCGTCAGAATGTCGACATCCGTGGCAGAGACTTCCATTTGATCCTACTCGAACGGACAGAGACTTGTTTCGTCATGGTCATCGCTCCTCCCTGCGGCGCTTCGCACCTCCGGTCGGAGTCCGCCCGGCCGGATTGTTAGACACCGGAGCGGTCGACTCTGTTTTCAGCGGCCTGTGAATTTTTTGTAAAAGGCCGTATCCCATCCATTCGAACGCACAAAACCCCTCCGGGGTTGTCCCGGGAGGGGTTTTGTTACCGGACGCCTTGGGCCGCCGGATCAGCTCACGCGAACTGCGACGGGTGCTTCTTGTGGAAATCCGTCGCCGATTGGAAGGCGTGCGCGACGATCAGGTTCTTCTCGTCCTGGAAGATCGGTCCGAGGATCGCGATCGACGTCGGGAGGGGCACCGTGACCGGGGGCTGCGGGGGCGGGCCACCGCGGCCGGTGTCGGCGCCACGTCCGCCACCGCCAGGCGCGCCCGCGCCGCCCCGACCGCCGAACGGCTGCGGAATCGCGAAGCCGGTCGGGACCACCACGGACGGCGTGCCGGTGATGTTCGTGACCGAGGTGTTCTCGCTCGGCGTCAGGATCACGTCGTACTTGGAGAACAGATTCCACATCTGGTTCATCGCCGCGACGCGAACGCGATTGGCATTCACGTAGTCGACCGCGGGCACGAACTGCGCGCCGCGGAAGGTGTTCGGCCAGGTGCTGTACGACTCGAGCTCCTTGATCTTGCTGTTCAGCGTGTCCGTCTCGAACGCCGCGCCGCACTCGGAGTTGAGGATGATGTTGTCGAGGTAGCCGTAGTTCGGCTCGGGCACCGCGACCTCTTCGAGCTTGGCGCCGAGCGATTCGAGCACCTTCAGGAAGTTCATCGCCTCGGGGATCGGCGTGCTGTTGCCGTCCTGGCCGCGACGCTCGAACTGCGACTTGAAGTAGCCGATGCGCAGCGACGACAGCTTGGTCGACGCGTTCCAGTTGAACGGGTACGCCTGGACCGAGCGGTCGATGCCGTCGGGACCGTGGATCGCGTCGAAGACGAGCGCGCAATCTTCGGCGCTGCGGCACATCGGGCCGAGCTTGTCGGTCGTCCACGACAGTGCCATCGCACCGGCGCGCGACACGCGGCCGAAGGTCGGACGCATGCCGGTGATGCCATTGGTGCGCGACGGTGACGTGATGGAGCCGTTTGTCTCCGACCCGATCGCGAAGCCGACGCACCCCGCGGCGACCGCCGAGCCCGGGCCCGCCGACGATCCGCTCGCGCCGGGCGTGAGCTGCTCCGGGATCCACGGGTTACGCGTGTAGTCCTTCCACCAGTGATTGCCCTGGGCCAGCGAGCCGAGGGTGAGCTTGGCGACGAGGATCGCGCCCGCTTCGTCGAGGCGCTTCACGACCGTCGCCTCGTAGTCGAACTGCTGGTTCTGATAGAGGCCGGCGCCCCAGGTCGTGGGATAGCCCTTCACGGCGAGAAGATCCTTCGCGCCCCAGGGGATGCCGTGCAGCGGGCCACGATACTTGCCGCGCGAGATCTCGGCGTCGGCATCCTTGGCCTGTTTCCGCGCGCGTTCTTCCGTGAGATTGACGACGAAGTGAAGCTGCGGGTCGTACTTCTTGAGCCGCGCGAGATACATCTCGGTGAGCTCGCTCGGCTTCACCTTGCGCGTGCGCACGAGCTCGGAGAGCTCGGAGACGGTCTTGTACGCAAGCTCGTCGATCGACGTCGGGCGGGCCATCACCGGAACCTTGGCGCGGACCGTCATCGCCTTCGTCTTCTTCGGCAGCTCCTTGCCCGGCGGAACCGGATCGAAGATGATCGCCGGCAGCATGCTCTGATCGAGCGGCTCCTTGTGGAGCTGCTGGATGTTGCCGCGCATCTGGGTGAGGTTGCGCACCATCGCGCCGCGCTCCTCGTCGGTGAACGAGAGGCCGGTGATCTGCTCGGCCGACGCGATCATCTCCTTCGTGATCTCGGGTGCCTGCTGCTGTCCCTGGACCTGTGCCCAGAGTACGCCCGGCAGGAGGGTCGATCCGAGTCCGATCGAACTGAAGTAGGCCATGAAGGCCCGGCGGTCGTAGGTCGTTTCAGACATGAGTAAGGGTCAGAGGGCCAGGCAGGTGGGAAGCACGGCCTAATCCCTACCGCGCAGCGGACTTGACCGCAAGGGATCCAGATGTTTGGCCGAGCTCGCCAGTGGCACTGGCTTTGCTTTTTAATCCATTGAATTGGGTCGCGCCGTGCGCGACCTTCAGCGTTTCGTGTCCAATACATCCATGTTCGTGTTCATCTCGCATCTGACGGTGCCCGACGCTGATCGGGCATCGCTCGAGCGCCATTTCCGTGAGCGGTCTCGGCTCGTGGATTCGTTTCCCGGGTTTCGGTATCTGCAGCTGCTGAAGCCGCAGGCCGGCGACGCGTCGTTCACCTTCCTCACGGCGTGGGACTCGCGCGAGGCATTTGCGCGCTACATGAAGAGCGAGGAGCACGCGATCTCGCATTCCCGCGAGCCCGCCGAGATCATGGCTCGCACGCAGGTGCGCCACGAGGCGTTCGAGGTCCTCATGGATTCGCGAGTGGAAACGCATGTCTGAGACGACCGTCGGACGCAACGCCGCCGAGCGCCTGATGTTCGACAAGGAAGCCATCGCGCGCGCGGTGACGCAGGCCCTGTACGCGGAATACCCCGAGCTCATCGAGCGCTATGGCGAGCGCGGACGCGAGAAGACGCTCCAGGACATGCACTACAACATCGAGCATCTGATTCCGGCCGTCGATCTCGATGATCCGCAGATGTTCGCGAAGTACGTGCAGTGGCTCGACAGCGTGTTGCGGTCGCGAAACGTCGACACGATCTACACGCGCCGATGTCTCGAGCTCGTTGTCGAGGAGGCGCGCGCGCGGTACGACGCCGCCGAAGGCGATGCGATCGGGCGGATCGTCGGCGCCGGGCTGGCGGCAATCGGGGGGCAGGCCTGACGGTGCAAGCAAACGACTACGATCGTTTTCTCGACGCGCTCGTGCGCGGGGATCGCCGCGCCGCCGACGGCATCGTCGACCATGTGCTCGATCGGGGCGACGGCTTGCGGGGATTGTATCTCGATGTCGTGCAGCCCGCGATGCGCGAGATCGGCCGTCTCTGGCAGGAGAACGAGCTCACCGTCGCCGAAGAGCACCTCGCGACGGCGATCACCCAGTCGTCGATGGGACGCGCGTTCGAGCGCGTGTATCGCTGGCACGAGTCGCGGAATCCGTCGCTCATCGCCGCGTGCGTCGACGCCGAGCGGCATCAGGTCGGGCTGCGAATGCTGTGTGACCTGCTGGAGCTCGACGGGTGGGACACGGCGTATCTCGGGGCGTCGGTGCCGATCGAATCGCTAGTCGCGATGGTCGAGAAGCGGCGTCCGCAAGTCGTGGCGCTCTCGGTGACGATCGCGCCGAACCTGCCGCGGCTGCGCGCCGCGATCGATGCGATTCGGCGGTCGCCGGTGACGACTCAGCCCCTGATCATGGTCGGCGGCCGGGCGCTCGCCGGCGATCCGGAGCTCGCCAGCCGACTCGGCGCTGACATCACGGCGACCGATGCGGCCGAGGCCGTCGAGATGTTGCGCGAACGCTTCTCGCATTCCGCGCGATGACCGCCGTGCTGCCGCACTCGATATCCGTCGACCTGCTCACCTGGCCAGGGGTGGTGATCGGCGTCGGCGCCGACGGACAGATTGCGGGCTCGAACGGCCGTCTCGAGACGCTGCTCGGAATGCCCGTGCTCGGCGTGCGCATCAGCGAGGTGCTCGACGCCGAATCGTCGGGACGGAAGTGGGAACGCATCGCGGCAATGAACGGTCGTGATGCGGCGCAGCGGTGGGAGCTGATCTTTCACAACGACGACCGGCTGCTCGATCCACGAACGTTCACCGCCGTCGCGGGCGCCGACGGGTCGGCGACGATCTGGCTCGTCGAGCACCCGGTGGATGCGCGTCTCGACGCGATGTCGGGCCGCATGGAAGCGGTAAACGCCGAGCTCGCGACCGCCCAGCGCGCGCTGTTCAAGGAACAGGTGCGTCTCGCCGCGGCATTGAAGGAGCTGGAGCGAAGCAATGCCGCGCTCGACGAGTTCGCGCACGTGGCGTCACACGATCTCAAGTCGCCGTTGCGGGCGATCGCCGACTACGCCGAGCTGCTCGAGGACGAGATCGGCGCGCAGTTGCCGGAAGAGCCCCGCGCGCACATCGCGCGCGTCGGCGTGCTCGCACAGAAGATGCGGCGCATGATCGACGCGGTGCTCGACTATGCGCGTGCGGGCCGTACGTCGACGGCGTTCGAGACCGTGCATGCGACCGACGCGATTCGGGATCAGGTCGAGTTCCTCGCGCCTCCGTCGCATGTGACGGTGCGCGTCGACGACGGCCTGCCGATCTTCCAGGCCGCGCGCGTTCCATTCGAGCAGGTCTTCCGCAACCTGATCGGCAATGCCATCAAGTACCGCCGAGCCGAAGGTGCCGAAGTACACGTCTCGGCGTCGAGCGCGAACGGCGACTGGCACTTCGTCGTGTCCGACAACGGGCCGGGAATCGCGGAAGCGCAGCAGGAGCGCATCTGGCGCCTCTTCCAGACGACGCGCCCGACCGAAGGCTCCGGCATCGGTCTCGCATTGGTGAAACGGATCGTCGAAGCGCAGGGCGGCCGCGTGTACGTGGAGTCGTCGCCGGGACATGGCGCGCGCTTCAACGTGCTCTGGCCGAAGAATCCAAGAACACCTTCACGGGCCGAGGCATGACCCGCGAGACCGAAACACGTTCGATTCTCCTCGTCGAGGACAACGAGGACGACTGTCAGCGGATTCTCCGCATGCTGCGCGGGGGGCCGCGCCGGTACCACGTGCGCCACTGCATGACCGGCGAAGAGGCGATCGCCGTGCTGCATGGCGACGAAGGCGAATCGATCGACTGTGTCCTGCTCGATTATCACCTGCCGGACATGGACGGCATCGGATTCATGCGCGCGTTGCGCGGCTCGTTCGCCGTCTCGGTGCTCACGGGCCGCGACGACGACAAGGCCGCCGCCCAGATGATCGAGCTTGGCGCGGAAGACTTCGTGCTGAAGGATGGCCTGACGGCGCACGCCCTGACCCGCTCGATCGAGAACGTGATCGAGAAGTTCGAGATTCGCCGACAGCTCGAGGCATCGCGCGCCGCGGCGGAGCTGCGCAATCGCCGGCTCGAGCTCACCCGCGACGAGCTGCAGCTCAAGGTGACCGAGCTCGCCGCGGCGACCCAGGCGCGCGATCGCTTCATGGCGATGATGTCGCACGAGATGCGGACGCCGCTCAACGCGATCCTCGGCTATACCGAGCTGCTCGAGCTGGAGATCGACGGCAATCTGTCGGACGGACAGCGGCGGCAGCTCGAGCGGATTCGCGTCGGCAGCCGTCATCTGCTCGATCTGATCAACGACGTGCTCGACCTCGCGCGCGCCGATGCCGACAAGCTCGAGCTCGACGTGCGTCCGGTCGACGTCTCGGCGGTCTTCGATGAGGTCCACGCGCTGCTCGAGAATCAGGCGCGCCAGCGCAATCTGGACTTCAGCGTCATCGACGTCCCGCCGGGCACGCCGCCGGTGCTCGCCGACCTCCAGCGCTTCCGCCAGATTGCGATGAACCTGATCGGCAACGCGATCAAGTTCACGGAGGCGGGCAGCGTCAAGGTGAGCGCCTCGTGGGACGCCGAGAAGCGGACGGTGAGCGTTCGCGTCACCGATACGGGCATCGGCATGAGTCCCGACATCGCCGCGCATGCGTTCGATGAGTTCTTCCAGGGAGACGACGCGCTGACGCGTCGTCGGGGCGGGAGCGGGCTCGGTCTCGCGATCTCACGGCGCCTCGCACGCGCGATGGGCGGCGAGATCGAAGTGAGCAGCATGCCCGGACGTGGCTCGACCTTCGAGCTGACGCTCCCCGCCGCGCAGCCGGACAGCGCGCTGCGCGTCGAGGACGTCGAGCGACACGACGCGCGCATGGCGCGGCACACGGCATCGACGGCCGAGCGCCCGTCGCGTGCACCGGTCACTGTCGCCGCTTTCGGCGACGACGCCACGGCGCTCGGCGCGCTCGCCCGCCATGTCGAGCCTTCAGTGCGACTGGTGTGGACGACGAACGAGCCGGAGCTCGCGCCGCTCGCGCTGCGCGAGCACGTCTCGCTGGTGATCCTCGACATCGGAACGCGGAACGGGATTGCCTGGCGCGCCGCGCATTCGCTCTCCGAGCTTCCCGCCGATCGCGCGCCGGCGATCCTGCTGCTGCCGACGCTCGTCGCCACGAGCGACGGATCGATCGCGAGCGGGGTGGATCTGGGCTGGGTCTCGCTCGTGCCGAAGCCGTTCACGGCCGCGCAGCTCACACGCGCGGTGTCGACGGCGGCGGGACACGAGGAGTCGGAGCACGGCGACCTGCCGCGCCAGCTCGACGTGATGGTGATCGACGACGATGAGGATTCGCGTCGCGTCGCGACGAAGTTCCTCTCCGACCGCGGCATGCGCGTGCATCAGTGTCAGGACGGCGAGACCGGATTGACCGAGATGCGCATGCGTCCGCCCGACGTCGTCGTGCTCGATCTGATGATGCCGGTCCTCGATGGATTCGGTGTGCTCGCCGCGATGCGTGCCGACGCGCTGCTCGCGGGGATCCCCGTCGTGGTTCTCACGGCGAAGACGCTCACCGAGGCGGAGCGCCAGTTCCTCGCGCGAACCGCCGTCCGCGTGCTACAGAAGGGCGAGCATCGCCTTGCCGACATCGCCGCGCTCGTGCTGCGCGCGGCGATGCGTGCCCGGTCGAATCAGGAGCCCATCTCCGGCGGTGTGCCGGAGAACAAGGCTTAAGGCGCGAGCGCCTTCTCGATCGTCGAGCGGGCCTCTGGCATCACTTCGGTCACGTTGCCGGTGTGGCGCCAGAGGAGCTTGCCGTCGCGGCCGATGATGAACGTGGTCGGCACGCCCACCACTTCGTAGCTGTTGTTGATCGTCGACGCGGGGTCGTGCGCGACGGTCATTCCCAGATGATTCGACTCGGCGAAGCGGCGGACCTTCTGGATGTCGCCGTTGTCGACGCTCACGGCGACGACGCGCAGTCCCTTCGCCGCGTACTGCGTCCGCAACGAGTCGAGCGCGGCCATCTCCTCCTGGCACGACGTACACCAGGTCGCCCAGACGTTCAACACCGTCGGTGATTCGTTGCCGCCGACGCGCACGCTGTCGCCGGCGAGCGTCACGGCGGCGTAGCCCGGCACGGCCGCGCCGACGTCGAGCGGCTTGAACGCCGCGTTGTCGGCGCGCGCCTGATCCTTCTTCGCGCACGCGGTGAGCGCGATCGCGAGCGCCGCGAGATATCGAGCGCGGCTCACTGGAGCACTCCACGGCGAACGACGACCTGCGCTTCACCCACGGACTCGAGCCCCTTCGCCGCCTTGGGATTCTTCGCCTTCTCGGCCGCGGCCGCGGCGTCGGCGGCCTTCGACGATTCGGCGCTCACTTCCGACCACGCGATCGCCAGCGAATCGCCGACGACACCCAGCACCGGGAAGGTCGCGGCATGATTCGGCGCGCTGATGATCGCCGCGTCGCCGAAATGTACGCCGCCGTCGTTCGAGACGCGCGTCACGACTTCGGGCGTCTGCTTCGTCCCGTCGTCCCACGTGACGATCACGCGATTGTTCGACGCGAGCGCGATCTGCACGTGCGCCGGACGTGAATACTGCGCGACGCCGAGCGGCGCGACGTCGGTGAACGTCTTGCCGCCGTCGGTCGAGCGAGCGTAGTACACGCCGGCGCTGCCTTCCTTGCCCGTCCACCACGTGACGTGCAGCGTGCCGTTCGCGTCGGCTGCGATCGCCGGGCCGGCGTGCGGACAGGCGTCGAACTTCCAATCGTCGACGTGCACGCGCACCGGCTCGCCCCACGTCGCGCCGTGATCGTCCGAGCGCGCGACGACGATGTCCCGAATGCTGCCGGGATAGACGTGACGCCACGACATGTAGAGCGTGCCGTCCTTCGTCGTAGCGAGCCCGGTGCGGCAGCACGGGCACGCTTCACCCATGTCGACGCGCACACGCGGCGACCAGGTTTTGCCGCCGTCGGTCGAGCGCGTGATCCACGAAGCCGACGCGGCGTGCGAGCCGTGATCCATCCCCGCCATTCCGGGCATGCCGGCCATCGTCACCGGCGCCTTCGCCGCCTGTTTCTTGTCGCTCGACTTGTCCTCCGGCGGCTTGCCGAGCCACGAGACATAGAGCGAGCCGTCGGCCGCGGCGTGCAGCGCGTGGAAGCTGTGCGATCCGAACACCTCGCCGTCGGTCACCGTCGCCGGCGCGGTCCATGTCTTTCCATCGTCGTTCGACGACACCACGCGCAGTGCCGAGAGCGGAAAGCGCTCCCCGGGAACTTCCTTGCCGATGATGTAGACCGCGAAGAGCTGGCCGTTCGGCGCGTAGGCGAGCTTCGGCGGCGACTCGCCGTGGGCCTCGACGGGGCCAAGGCTGTCGCGAATCTCGGTCGGCGGCGCGCCCGCAACGGAGATGTAGAGTCGTCCGTCGTTGCCGCCGTTCGGCGCGGACACCCACGCGACGGCCTGCTTGCCCGTCGAAGAGACGGCGAACATCGGCGTCGTGCCGACGGCCGTCGAGGCGCTGAGCGTCGTGACGTCGCCGAGCTTGAGCGGCGACTTGTTCGCCGCGCTGCAGCCGAATGCCGACGCGGCGGCCACGGGAATGATCAATCGAGAGAGACGCATCGTCAGTCCTCTGGGTTAGAACTTCAGGCGGACGCCACTCGTGAACGAACGCGGCAGACCAAGGTTCTGGCCGGCGGCGCTCGTCGTGGAGTTATCGGCGTAATGCTCGTCGGTGAGGTTCGTGACCGAACCGTACAGCTCGAACTGCTTCGCGATCTGATACGACGTGCTGAGGTTCACGATCGTGAACGCCGGCTGGTAGATCGTGTGGTTGACGTCGAGGAACATCGCATCGTTGTGGCGCGCGCTGACGTAGTTGCGCCACTTCCGGGTTGCCTGCCAGCTCAGCCCGAGCGTCTCGAGGTTCTCCGGGATCGCGCCGAGCTGCGCGTCGATCGGATCGCCCGTCGCCGTCCACGTGTAGTGGCTGTCGGTGTAGGTATAGCCGGCGTCGACGTCCACCGTCGGCAGCGGGTGCCAGGCCGCCACGAGCTCGACACCGCGCGACGTGGCATTCTGCGCATTGGTGTTGAAGTTCACCGTTGCGGGGCAGTTGGAGAGGCTCGCCCCGCAGATCGCGAGCACCGCGTCCGGCGCCTGGGCCGCGTTCGGAATCTTGTACGCGGCGATGAGGTTCTTCGTGTCGTAGCGGAACGCCGTCGCCCCGAACGTGACCGGCGCCGTGCGCACGTCGAAGCCCAATTCGCCGCCGGTGAGCGTCTCCGGCGCGAGCAACGGATTCGCGATCGTGATCGAGGTCGTCGACGAGAACGAGCGGTAGAGATTGTTGAGACCCGGAGCCCGGAACGCGCGATACGTCGCGCCGCGCAGCGAAAGGCGATTCGTCGCGTCGAAGCGCAGCGCGAGGCTCGGGTTGAACGACCCCTGGTGCGAATCGGCGATCGCGCCGCCGAGTGTCTGGCCCGGCGAGCCGTTCGCGTAGCGCGTCATCTGCGAGACGCCGTCGGTGTTCGTCCACCAGTCGTAGCGCAGGCTCAGCGTGGCATCGAGCCGCGGGAGCGGCGTCGCGCGGAACTGCCCGAACAGGCCGGCGAAGCGCTGCGTCCCGCGGCCGAAGTTCGTGCGGTTGATCGTCGCCGTCGAGACGTCGGTGCCGGTCGGACGGTTGTAGGTCGTCGCGCGATCCTCGCCGCCGACGGTGCGGAAGTCGGCGCCGGTCTGGACGCTCGCGAAGCCGAGCACGTTGCTCAGCGACAGCATCGACGACGCGCCGATCTCGCGGTACGGGTTGTCGTCGTGCGAGTTCGCGTACTGCACGAGCGGCGACGTCGTCGCCGTGGTGTTGCAGCTCGTCGCCGACGCCAGATAGCACGCGGCGCCGTTCGACTTGTCGAAGCTCACGTACTGTCCCCACGCACGGCCGTCGAGCTTCACGCGGTCGGAGAAGTAGTTCGTGAAGCCGAACGCGCCGTCGGGACTCTTCTGAATGTTCGAGCCGTAGCGATAGCCGCCGATGTCTTCGTTCTGCTCGTGATAGCCGACGCGGAAGTTTGCGCTGAACGATCCACCCGGCATGTAGTAGCCGGAGACCATCGCGTTGCCGTTCTTCGCTGACGACGTGCTCTTGCCGGGCACGGTGTTGAGGAACGCATCCGGCGTCGTC
>CBHWBX010000076.1:0-12552 GCA_966111935.1 uncultured Gemmatimonadaceae bacterium | reverse complement strand
GATACGCTCTCGACTGCGCTCACGCACCATCGCCGGTTGTTCTCGCCGCTCTACGTCGGTCTGGTGCGCGCCGGCGAGAAGAGCGGCGATCTCGACGCCGCCTTTCAGCGCCTCGCTGATCAGCTCGAGCGCGACGAGCAGCTTCGCGGCAAAATTCTCTCGGCGTCGATCTATCCGCTGTTGCTCGCGACCGCCGGATCGATCGCCGTCACGGTGCTGCTCTTCTTCGTGCTGCCGCGCTTCGTGACGCTGCTCGAGGGCAGCGGCGCGAAGCTCCCCGCCTCGACGTCGACCCTGCTCGCCCTCTCCGCGGCGTTGCACGGCGCGTGGCCGGTGCTGCTCCTGATCCCGCTCGGGATCGTCGCGTTTGCCGCCTGGGCGACGAACACCGAGGATGGACGCCGCGCGTGGGGACGCGTGCTGCTCACGATTCCGGGGGTCGCGACCCTGCGTCGCTACGCCCTCGCCGGCCGCTTCGCGCGGCTCGTCGGCGTGCTGCTCGGTGGCGGCGCGCCATTGCTCGCGGCGCTCGACGACACCATCGAATCGATCGGCGATCCGATCGCGCGCGACGACGTCGTTCGCGTACGCACGCGCGTGCGCGAGGGGAGCTCGCTGCGCGCCGCGCTCGCCGACAGCGCGATCTTCCCGGCGATGCTCGCCCAACTGGTCGGCGTCGGCGAGGACGCGGGGCAGCTCCGCACCTTCCTCATGAAGGCCGCCGACATCTTCGAGGAGCGCACCGAGCGCGCGACGCAGCGCCTGGCGACGCTCGCCGAGCCGGCGATGATCGTCGTGTTCGGGGCAATCGTCGCGTTCGTCGCGCTGTCACTGCTCCAGGCGATCTACGGCATCAACGCGAGCTCGTTCAAATGAACGCGCGCCGTCGCGGGTTCACGCTCTGGGAGCTCACGATGGTGCTCCTCGTGCTGTCGATCGCCGCGACTCTCGCCGCGCCGGCCTTCGCGCGACTCGGCAGCGAGCGTCCGCCCGGCGCCGCCGACGCGTTGCTCGGACTGCTGCACGACGCCCGCAAAGCGTCGATCGACCACAATGCCACCGTCACGCTGCGGATCGATCCAAAGACGCTCGCCTATCGGGTCGATACGTCGAGCGCGGTCGGTTATGGAACGCTCGCGACCGGAACGCTGGATCTCTCGTTCGGTGAGACGCTCGAGACGGATCTGCCGCGCCTCCAGTACGTGTTCAAGCCGACCGGCGCCGCATTCGCCGACACGGTGCGAGTGCGGGGCGCATTGATCTCCGTGGATGCGTGGAGCGGGGTGGCGCGTGTCGATTCTCTCTGAACGCGCGCCGAACATGCGCCGAGCCCAGCGAAGAGCCTTCTCCCTCTTCGAGGCCGTCGTCGCGATATCCGTCGTCGGCATGACCGCCGTCGCGGCGCTCGAATCCGTCGGCGGCGGACTGCGTGCTGCCGAGAAGTCGCGGCGTGCGATCGAAGCCGAGGCGCTCGCGTCGTCGCGGCTCGAGATCATGAATCTCATGACCGACCAGCAGCTCCAATCGCTTCCCGACTCGGTGGCGAAAGGACAGTTCGACAAGCCGCTCAACGAGTACACGTGGACCACGACGTCCGCACCGGTCGCTGATCAGGCGGGCGTGTACGACGTTCGCGTCACCGTCGCCTGGCCGACCGGCGGCTACACGCTGAAGACGTACGTGTATCGGCAGCCGATCTTCTCGACGCGCCGATGAGCCGCACGCATCGCCGTTCCGGAATGACGCTGATGGAGCTCGTGATCGGACTCGCGATCACCGGGATGATGGCCGTCGCCGGTGTCGGAGCGTTCTCCTCGATCGTCGACCATCGGCGGGGCGTGCGCGAGGCGTCGGCCTCCACCGAGCGCGCTGGAGCGGTGCGCGAGATGATCGAGTCCTGGATCAACTCCGGAGGAATTCAGGTTCAGCGCGGCGGCGGGCCGCGCGGCCTGACGCGCAACGCCGCCGGCAGGACCCAGCCCGGCGCGATGAACGGCAGCGCCGTCTCGGCGGCGCAGGCGTCGGGCGACGAGCTCACGTTCGTGACCGGTGCCTCGAATCCGTCGCTGCTCGGCAACGTGCGCATTCGGCTCTTCGTCGATGACGACCCGAACACGGTCGAGCACGGGCTCACGATCGAGTATCAGCCGAACTTCCAGCAGCCGCTCGTCCGTCGCATGCTCGACTCGACGATCGACTCGCTGCACGTCGAGTATCTCGATCAGCGCACCAACCGCTGGTTTCCGGCGAGCGAAGCGGCGACGATCAATCCCTTCGCCGTGCGCGTGTGGATGCATTCGGCCGACACGACGCAGTCGCCGCTGCTCGCGCTGCCGATGATCTTCCCGATCGGCAACCCCGTCCTCTCGGCCGCCAACCGGGCGATCGCGCGATGAGAGCGCGTCGCGGAGTGGCGCTGCTCGCCGCGCTCTGGCTCGTCGTCGCGATCGTCACGGTCGCCGCGCAATTCGCGTTCGAGGCGCGGGAGCGTCGCACGATCGGGCTGCTCGCCGCCGAACGCGGCGTCCAGCGTGCCGCGGCGCAGGGGGCGCTCGCGCTCATCCAGGCGAAGCTCGACTACGCGCTGCGCGTCGCGCCGACGGGCGCCGGCGTCGCGCAGCTTCGCGCCGGCGATCCGTGGATGGACGTCGATTCGGCCTACACCGGCACTTTCTACGTCGACAGCATGCCGGTCGAAGTGGTCGCGCACGATCTGAACGCGAAGCTCAACGTCAACGTTCTCAGCGAGAACGACCTGCGTACCTTCTTCAGCTTCGTGCTGAACGATTACGCGAAAGCGACCCAGCTCGCGCAGTCGATCATGGACTGGCGCGACGCCGACAGCATTCCCCGGCCGAGCGGCGCCGAGCGCGACGCGTACATCAAGGCCGGAATGCTTGCGCTGCCGGCGAATGCGCCCTTTCGCGAGATCGAGGAGCTGCGCGACGTGATGGGCATGACGCCGGAGATCTACGCCGCGGTGACGCCGTATCTGACGACGCGCGGGAGCGGTGCGGTGAATGTGAACACCGCGCCGGTCGCGGTATTGCGCGCGCTCCCCGGCATGACCGACGCGACGATCAATCAAATCCTCCAGCAGCGGTCGCAGGGGCGGCGGATCAACAACCTGTCGCAAATCACCGGCGGCACGCAGAGCAACGGCCGCCCTCGTCCTGGCCAACTCAGTCAGACCCAGCTTCAGACGGCGCTCGGCGGACGGATTGCCTATCAAACACGCGAGGTCGAGCTCACATTGACCGCGCGTGTCGGTCCGCAGGCGCAGCCGAGCCGGCTGTTCGTTATCGTGAGCAACCAGGCGAACAACGCGAACGTGAGCTTCAGGGAATGGTGAGACGCACCGCGCCGCGCGACGCGCGAAAACGGATCGTGACGGGCATCGCCCTGTCGCCGACCGAGCTGCGAGCGGCCGACGTTCGGCTGCGCGGCGCGGACGGGTCGACCTGGCGCGCCGCGCTCGAGCCGTTGCCGGCGGACGCTTCGTCGTGGCCGTCGCTCGCATTCGCGCTCGGCGAGCTCTCGCGACTGTTCGGCGATACGGGTGGGGCGCGCGAGCTCGCGGTCGCGCTGCTCCCTCCGCTCACGGAAGTCCGGCGTCTCGAGCTGCCGCCGCTCAAGGACGACGAGCTGCATCGCCTGCTCGTGCGCAACGCGTCGCGGTATTTCGTGAATGCGCGCGGGCCGCAGATGGTCGGCGCGCAGCCGGCGGCGTCGCGCACCCGCGGAGCACCGGCTCCGGTCGTCGCGGCCGCGGCTTCGGCGCGCCTGGTCGCCGCGGTGATGAACGCCGCCGAGCAGGCGGGGTGGCGGGTGCGTAGCGTGTCGCCTGCGGAGAGCGCGTGGGCCGGTGCCGCGCTGTCGCTCTGGCCGAGCTTCGCTCGGCAGGCTGGGTGGGTGGCGTTGGCGCAACCGGATCGGACCGACCTTCTCCAGCTCGAGCAGGGTCGGCTCGTCGGGGTCCGTCGGTTCCGGGCGGGCGAGTCCGATGCATCTCTGATCGCGGAAACCGTAGGCTCCGGCGCGAAGCTCGGGGTGGTTGGCGATGGTGCATCATGGCGCCAGTTAGGTGACTCCATAACGAAACACAATATCAGTATCGCTTCACTTACTAAAGACTGGCGCGACACTGACTCTATAAACAGTTTGGCCGCGGAGTTTGCTGGCCGAGAGGCGGGCCCTGTCCTTCGGAGTGAGGACGCCCTTTCGACCGATCAGGCCCGCGATCGACACACGGCTTGGTTGGTTGGCGCGGCCGCAGCAGCGGTTCTGGCGCTCGCCGCAGGGGTCGAGCTCTGGGGGGTTCACCATCAGCTCCGCCACGTGCGCGAGGAACGGGAACAACTCCGTCCGCAGATCGCCTCGACGCTTACCGGTCGAACCACTATAGACGCAACATCGCGCCATTTAGCGTCATTGAGCACGATCGAGCGTGGATCGCCGCACTGGTCGTCGGTCATCACGGAGCTCAGTCAGGCGATCACCGACGATGCGTACCTCACGGCGATCCGCGCCCGCGGTGATTCGCTGATCGTCGACGGCCTCGCCGAGCATGCGTCGCGGGTGTTCGAGGCGCTCCAGCGGTCGAAGATGCTGACCGACGTGAGGTCGGCGGCGCCCGTCCGCCGAGAGATTCAGGACGACGGGACCGCACTCGATCACTTCACGATCTCGGCACGCGTCGTTCCCCCGCAGAGCTCGGCGCCGATCACGACGCCGGCGGTGACGACGAAGCCTGCCGCCGCAGCGAGGCCCGGGCAGTGAAGTGGGGAACGATGAGCTCGCGCGACCGGCGCGCCGTGATCTACGGCGGCGTCGTGCTGCTGCCCTTCCTGCTGTTCATCTGGGTCGTGCGGCCCTACCTCGCCGCGCTCGGCGATGCGCGCGACCAGTTGGCGACCGAGCGCGCGACGCTCGCCCGCGAGCGGGCGGCGGTCGCGGCGGCACGTCAGAATCCGCGCCTCCGCCAGAGCGCCGATTCGGCAATGCGACTGATGCAGCCGCGGTTGTTCGAGGGGAAGGACAATGTCATGGCGAGCTCCGAGCTCGCCGCATACCTCGGCGACGTCGCCGAACGGTCGCGCGTCTGGCTCCAGGATGCCGGGACGCGTCCCGCCGTGCCGGCCGCCGACGGTGTGCGCAACCTCCGCGTCGAGCTGCGCGCGGAGTCCGATCTCCTGGGCACCCTGATGTTCATTCAGGGGCTCGAGCGCGGCGAGAAGCTCGTGCGGATCGACCGCATCGACATCTCGCGCTCGTCGCGCGTCGACAACAAGGATGCGGAAGTGCTGTCGATCAACGCGCTGGTCTCCGGGTTCGCCGTCGGCGATACCGTCGCGGCTCCGGCGACTCCGGCGGCGAAGTCGTCGCTCGCGACGGTCCCGTCGCCGAACGTCGGCGGCGCGGGAGTGAACCCGCGATGAACGCGCGCGATCTCACGCGGACGCCGGCCCTGCGCGCGGCGAGCGGTGCCCTCGTCGCGGCGTCGGCGGTTCTGCTGTGGACGATCGTCGGCGCTTTTCGTCCGGTGCCGATCCCGTCGCCGGCGCCGTCGGCGAATCCGGGAATCGACGCGATCGCCCGGCCGCCGATCCGTCCGCCGGCGAACGTGCAGGCGGCCGTCGAGAACGATTTGTTCAATCCCGATCGCACCGCGCCGGACACGCCGTATCGCATGCCCGGCGAAGCCGCGGCGGACGAGAAGCCGCGCGTCGATCCGCCGAAGCCGCTCGTCCTCGGAACAGCGGTGGCGAGCGACGGCCGGAACTTCGCCACGGTGCAACTGGGCAGCGAGCCCCCCAGGCTGGTGCGGGTCGGAGACCGCATCGGCGAATGGATCGTGAAGGCGATCACGCGCGGGAAAGTCGTGCTCGAATCAGCCGAAGGATCGCGAGCCGAGCTCGCCGTGCCTCATCCAGGACTCTGATCATGTCGATTCATAAAACGCTCATCACCTGCTCGACGGCGCTGACCGTCGCGGCGACGGAAGCCGCGGTGGCCCAGCGTGGCGCGCCGCCGCCGCGTGGAGCGCAACAGCGACCCGATTCGGTCAAGCGCGCCGTCGCCCTCGACTTCCAGGATCAGGAGCTCCGCACCGTCCTCGATGCGATCGCCGCCGCGGGTGAGCTCAACGTCGCGCTCACGAACATCCCGTCGCAGCGCATCACCGTGCACATGGGTCGGCCCGTCGACCGCGAGCAGATGGTCGACGTGTTGCGACAGGTCGCCGAAGGAAACGGCCTGAGATTCACGCAGACGCCGGCGATGATTCAGATCTCTGGGCCGCCGCCGGAAAACACCCGCGTAACGGCGGCGCAGCTGCTCGCGCAGCAGCAGGCTGCGCAGCAGATCCGGCTCTTCACCTATCGGCTTCACCATGCCAGCGCGGTGCAGCTCGCGCCGGTGCTGACGAATCTCTTCACCGGGGCCAACACCACCTTCCGGGCGACGATTCCGAACGGGCCGGGGGGCATCACGGTCATCAACGGCGTGACGCCGCCGGGGAATGCCGTCCCTCCCGGCAACATCACCACGATCCCAAACCCGATTCCCCCGACGCCGACCGGCGGGCGCGGTGGATTCAATCCCGGCGGCGGCGGTCGCGGCAATCAGGCCGCGGCGATCCAGAACGCGATCCAGGCCGCCGGCGGGCTCTCGAGCCAGGCGGGCGACATCCGAATCATCGCGGAAGAGTCGAGCAACTCGCTGCTTGTCCGCGCGACCGAGTCGGACTGGTCGCTGATTCAGCAGATCATTCAGGGTGTCGACCTGCGTCCGCTGCAGGTGCTGATCGAAGTCACGATCGCCGAAGTGCAGCGCACGAAGGATTTCGATCTCGGCGTCTCCGGCAACGTCACGGCGACGCGGCGCAACGGTTCCGACACGCTCGGCATTCCCTCGGCGCAAAGCGCGCGCGACTTCATCGTGCGGCTCACGGGCGGCAACGGCAGCGTACGGTACGACGTCGCGATCGCGGCGCTCCAGGAGCGCGGCGACGTGCGCGTGCTCTCGCTGCCGGTGATCATCGCGCAGAACAATCGACAGGCGGTGCTCAACGTCGGATCGTCGCGGCCGTTCGTGCAGGTCTCGCAGACGGTGCCGAACGATCCGACGGGACGCGTGCAGACCATCCAGTACATCGACGTCGGCACGACGCTCACGATCACGCCGACGATCAATCCCGACGGCTACGTCAACCTCCAAGTCCAGCAGACCGACAACAGCGCGACGAATCAGATCCAGTTCGATGCGCCGGTGATCAACAAGCGCGAAGCGACGACGCAGATCTTCATTCGCGACGGTCAGACGACGGTGATCGGCGGCCTGGCCGACAACACCAACTCGAGCGACGTCTCGGGAATTCCCTTCCTCAGCCGCATCCCGGTGCTCGGCACGCTGATCTTCGGTCGCACGACGAAGAGCCAGGCGACGAACGAGCTGTTTCTCTTCCTCACGCCGCACATCATCTCGTCGGACGAGGACATCGACAAGCTGCGCAACGGCGTGAAGCAGGGGAGCGATCTACTCAAGGACGTCCACGTTGGACCGCGCATCGTGCCGACGCCGGATACGATCAACATTCGCAGTCCGCCCGATACCATGCCGGCCGGTCCTCGCCCGCCGGAGTCGCGTCGGTGACGTCGATCGAGCATTCGGCGAGCGAGCTGCTCGACGTCGAGCGTCTCACGACGGCGCTCTCCGCCGATTGGCTCGAGCAGCACGCGGTGCTTCCGCTGCGGCTCGAGGGCGACGTGCTGTCCGTCGGCACGTGGCTCGATCGCGTCGATCCGCTGGCGATTGACGACCTGCGGCTGCTCTTCGCGGCCGGCGTGCGCGTCGAGCGGTTCAGCGAGCACGATCTGCGCACGGCGATTCGCCGCGTCTACGCGCCGGAGGCCGCGACGGCCGAAGGGGTGATCGCCGGATTGTCCGGCGAAGCGCGCGCGCTCGATGTCGACGAGATCCCGCTCGACGATCTGCTCCATCTCGCGAACGAAGCGCCGGTCGTTCGTCTCGTGAACCTGCTGCTGATCGAAGCGCTCGATGCGCGCGCGTCCGACGTCCACCTCGAGGCGTATCAGGACGGCCTGCGCGTGCGCTATCGCATCGACGGCGTGCTGCAGAACGCGCCGTCGCCGCCGCCGCACCTCACCGCGGCGATCATCAGCCGTCTCAAGATCATGGCCGAGCTGGACATCGCCGAGCGCCGGCTGCCGCAGGATGGACGCATTCGCCTGCGTCTCCAGAATCGTCAGGTCGACGTGCGCGTCTCGACGGTGCCGACGCTGCGCGGCGAGAGCGTCGTCCTGCGTCTGCTCGACAAGGAGCGAGGACGCATCTCGCTCGCCGAGCTCGGGATGGCACCGGACACGCTCGAGCTGTTCACCGAGGTCGTGTCTCGCCCGCACGGCATCGTGCTCGTCACCGGTCCGACCGGGTCCGGCAAGACGACGACGCTCTACGCGGCCGTCGAGATGATTCGCACGGGGCGCGAGAAGATCCTCACCGTCGAAGACCCGGTCGAGTACGAGCTCTCCGGCGTGCCGCAGGTTCCGGTGAACGAAAAGGTCGGCATGACCTTCGCCGGGGCGCTGCGCGCGCTGCTGCGGCAGGACCCCGACATCATTCTCGTCGGCGAGATCCGCGACGCCGAGACGGCCCAGATCGCGACGCAGGCGTCGCTCACCGGCCATCTCGTGCTCTCGACGCTGCACACCAATGACGCACCGACGGCGCTCGCCCGCCTCCTCGACCTCGACGTCGCCGCCTATCTCGTCGCGAGCACCGTCGACGCCGTGCTCGCGCAGCGTCTCGTGCGCGTGATCTGTCCGCACTGCAAGGTCGAGACGACGCCCGATCGCGCGATCGCGCGGCGCATCGATCTCGCGGGACTCGGCCTCACGCGTCTGTGGAAGGGCGAAGGATGCGACGAATGTCGCGGTACCGGCTATCGCGGCCGCACCGGCGTATATGAGCTTCTCGTGATGGACAACGATCTCCGTCTCGAGGTGCAGCGTCGCCGCGGCTCGGAAGAGCTGCGCGCGATTGCCGTGCAGAAGGGGATGCGCACATTGCTCGACGATGGGGTCCGCGCGGCGCGTGACGGGATCACGACGGTCGAGGAAGTGCTGCGCGTCGCGCGCGCCTGACCCGCCCCGGCCGGCTGTCGAGTCGGGTTTGCGAGCTGCCAAGCTTTTGCCCATACCCGACCCCGCTCGCACACTCGTTGCTCCAGCTTTTCGCGGGCTCGCCATCTCGACGAGCGCGAACTCAACCGTAAGCAGGAGCCACCGATGCAGTCGAAGATGATCACGCTTGCCGCCGCCGCGCTCGTGGTTGCCGCCGGGAGCGCCCATGCGCAGAAGACCGCCGACGAGTGGTACAAGGCGATGGGAAAGACCTGCAGCTCGACCGACGTCACCGCCGCCAAGTCCGTCGCGATCAAGACCGACAAGTACAACGCCGCGACGATGATCTCAGCCGATTCCGCAAAGCTCATCGCGCTCTGCGCGGTGCCGGGCCAGATCGCGTCGGGTGAGATGAACGTCGCGAACGGCCGCACGGAGTACGCGATCGACATCATCCCGAACAAGAAGAAGACGCACACGAAGGTGATCGTGGACGCCCAGACGGGTGCGGTGCTGTCGTCGAAGCAGTTCGGCGGCCTGCGCGGCGTGGCCGGCTGGGTGCGCGAGAGCATGGACCACAAGAAGAACGCAAAGCCGTAGCAGGCGCGCCCGGCGCGCCGAACATGCGGCTTGTCAGAAGACTGTCAGAAGTCGGATAGGCAGGCATTGCCCGCCGTCGGCGCGACGCCGAGAATTCGACGTATGGCGTCGCTACGCCCCTCCTCTCCCCGCCGTTCGACGTCGATCGCGCCGCGCTCGCGAGCCATGCTGCTCGCGATGCTGCTCTTCTGCACGCTCGCGCTGGCGACGATGCTCGCCTACGAGGCGCACAACGCCGCGCGCTCGCACCGCGCCACGGCCGAGCGGGCGCTGAACGATTACGCCGCGGTCGCGGCGTGGGAGCTCGTCGCGGGAGTGAACGACGAGCTGCAGTCCACTCTCGGTGCCGCGCTGGCGCCGCTGACGAAGACGCGCGCGACGACGCCGTACGAGCTCCTTCCCGCCCCGGGCATGCTCGCGACGAGTGCCGACGGCGTGCTTCGGTGCCCCGCCGCCGAGAACGACTCGGGGCGTTTCTACTTCCGGATCGATTTCCGGGATCGCTCGCTCGCGACCGATGGGGCAGCGGCGCCGAGCGCGGCGATGACGCGCTGGCTCGTCGACACGGTGATGTCGCATGGACGGGGGACGTACCAGCCGGACTGGTCGTACGCCGTGATCGTCGGCGGTCCGCGCGGCGAGACGCCGTCCGCGATCGCCTACGCGGTGAAGTACGCCGAGCATCGCGCGCCGATCGCGGCGTATGGACTCCGGACCTGCGCCGACTTCCTCGGCGGATCGGTGCTGCCGAGCATCATCGCCCGGCGCGCGCTGCTTCCGTCATCCGTCGCCGGCGGGGCGAGCAACGATTCGGTCGTGAACCTCGAGGTGCGTGATCCCGCCGGTCGCGTCGTGTTTCAGAGTGAGCATGGTACCGGCTCGCCCTACACGGCCGTTGCGCCGATCGAACAGGCGGGCGGGCTTCGCGTGCGCGCGGTGATTCGCGAGCGTGCCGTCGAGCTGCTCGCGCTCGGCGCGATCCCGCAATCGCGGGTGCCGATCCTCGTCGGTCTGCTCACGCTCACGGCGGCGATGATCGCTGTGACCGTGCTGCAGCTGAAGCGCGAGCATGAGCTGTCGCGGCTGCGCGCCGACTTCATCTCGAGTGTGTCGCACGAGCTGCGCACGCCCCTGTCGCAGATTCTTCTCTTCGCCGAGACGCTCAACCTCGGCCGCGTGCGCTCGGAGGAGGAGCGGCACACGGCCACGGACGTGATCGTGCAGGAAGGCCGGCGACTGATGCATCTCGTCGAGAACATCCTGCACTTCTCGCGTGCCGAACGCCGAATGACGCGGCTCGGACCCGAGCCGCTCGATCTGAGCCGCGCCGTGCGCCTGATCCTCGACGACTGGGAGCCGCTCGCGCACGCCGCCGACGTGCATCTGGAGACGCGCCTCGCGCACGACGCCCACGCGATCGCCGACCGCAGCGCGCTGCGGCAGATGGTTCTCAACCTGCTCGACAACGCCGTGAAGTACGGACCGCGCGGGCAGACTGTCACCGTCGGAACGATGACCGCCGGCGAGCGCGTGCGCTTCTGGGTCGAGGACCAAGGGAAGGGAATCCCGCGGCGCGAGCGCGAGCGGGTGTGGGATTCGTTCTACCGCCTCGAGCGCGACGCCAACTCCGCGATCGCGGGAAGCGGCATCGGACTGTTCGTGGTGCGGGAGCTCGCCCGTCTGCACGGCGGCGACGCGTGGGTCGAGGACGGTGCGACGGGCGGCGCGCGAATTGTCGTCGAGCTGCAGGCCGCACCGGCCGCGCCGGGGTTCACCGAGGAGTTTCCCGCGCAGCATCCAGAGCGAGCGTCAGCGAGCGAAGGATCGCTGTCCGCGACCGAGATGCCGACCAGGAAAGCGATCCTTCGGTCGCTTACGCTCCCTCAGGATTCATGACCAGAATTCTCGTCATCGAAGACAATCGCAATCTCGCGACCGGCCTTCGCAACAACCTCGAGATCGAGGGCTATGAAGTGGAGGTCGCCGAAGACGGCACGCGAGGGCTCGCCCTCGCGCGCGCCGGCAACGTCGATCTGATCGTTCTCGATCTGATGCTCCCGGGGATGGACGGCTACCGGGTGCTGCGGACGTTGCGTGAGGAGGGCGGCGACACGCCCGTGCTGATTCTCAGCGCGCGCGGCGAAGAGACCGACAAGGTGCTCGGCTTCCACCTCGGCGCCGACGACTACGTCGCGAAGCCGTTTGGCCTGCTCGAGCTGCTCGCGCGCATCGACGCGCTCCTCCGCCGCGCGGCAAGCGCAGGCACCAAGAGCAGGCTCGCCGCGCCCGTGGCGTTCGGCGACATCCAGGTCGACCCGGGTACGCACACCGTCCGCCGGAACGGCGAATCGATCGTGCTGCGTCCGAAGGAGTACGATCTCCTGATCGCGCTCCTGCAGCGCAAGGGACAGGTCGCGTCGCGGACCGAGCTGCTCGAGGAGGTCTGGGGCTACTCCGGCGAGGTCTACTCGCGCACGGTCGATACCCACGTCGCCGAGCTGCGTCGGAAGCTCGAGGAGAACGCCGCCGATCCGCGCTACATCCTGACCGTGCGGAAGACCGGCTACCGGATCGCCATGGCCTGACCGCCCTCGCGCGGGCGGGCTCTTCGGCGCATATCTAAAGGATGCGCCGATTCCTCAGCACACTCTCGTTCGTCCTCGTCGCCGCACCCGTCGGTGCGCAGCAGAGCGTGGACATCCTCATCCGCGGCGGTTCGCTCGTCGACGGCAACGGCGGCGCCGGGGGCCGCGCCCCCCGCGGGCGAAACGGCGCCCGGGGGAACAAGTTGGGGGGCGCCCCGCGCGCG
>CBHWBX010000075.1:0-12554 GCA_966111935.1 uncultured Gemmatimonadaceae bacterium | reverse complement strand
GGCTGGTCGACGCGCTTCGTCTGGTCGCTGCCGATGGCGGCATTCATCGGCGCGGTGCTGTCGATGCTGCTGGTGTTTCGCATCGCCTTCAGCGTCGGCGGAAGCCGGTCGCTCGATACGCGAGTACTATTGCTCGCCGGCGTCGTCGTGAGCGCGTTTCTCGTCGCGGTAGTGTGGCTGATCCTCACGTTCGCGGACACCGAGTCGGTGCGCGCGGCGATCTTCTGGATGATGGGAAGCAACTCCGGCGCATCGTGGCGGAGCGTGTCGATCCTCGCGGTGTGCTTCGCGCCGGGCGTGGCGATCCTCTGGTCGCTCGCGCGTCCGCTCAATCTGCTGTCGATCGGCGAATCGACGGCGGCGTATCTCGGCACGTCGGTCGAGCGCACGAAGCTCGTGGCGTTCGGCACGGCGACGCTGCTGACGGCCGCGAGCGTCGCGGTGAGCGGCACGATCGGGTTCGTGGGATTGATCATTCCGCATGCGATTCGTCTGCTGTGGGGAAGCGATCATCGCGGGCTGATTCCCTGCTCCGCGCTCGCGGGTGCGGCCTTTCTCGCCGCGGCGGACACGCTCGCGCGCTCGATCGCCGGTGCGAACGAGCTGCCGATCGGCATCGTGACGGCGCTGATCGGCGTGCCGTGCTTCGTCTGGCTGCTCAGACGGCCGGTGTCGTCATGACCGCGGCGACGCGATGGGAGATGCGCGATGTCTCGTATCGCCCTGAGGGTGGGGCGCGAGATACGGTCGACGACGTGTCGCTCGGCATCGCGGCCGGCCGGATGACGGCGCTGCTCGGACCGAACGGCGCGGGCAAGACGACGCTGCTGCGCCTGATGCTCGGCGTGCTCTCGCCGTCGCGCGGGACGATCACATTCGATGGAACGAAAGTGGACGAGTGGGATCGCCGATCGCTGGCGCGCGCAGTGGGCGTCGTGGCGCAGGGCGAGAGCGATCCGCTGTTCAGCGTGCGCGAGATCGTGGCGATGGGCCGCTATCCGTACCTCGGGCCATGGCAGCGCGAAGGGAGCGACGATCGCACGGCGATCGTCCGCGCGATGGAGCGGTGCGACGTCGCGCAGTTCGCCGACCGGTGGGTGACGACGCTGTCCGGGGGCGAGCAGCAGCGCGTGCGCCTGGCGCGCGCGCTCGCGCAGGAGCCGAACGCGCTGGTGCTCGACGAGCCGACGACGTCGCTCGACATCCGGCACGAGATGACGACGTTCGAGCTGTTGCGGCGGCTGCGCGACGAGGGAGTGACCGTCGTGCTGGCGACGCACAACCTCAATCTGGCGGCGCGCTACGCCGACGAATTGGTCCTGATGCATCAGGGCCGATTGATCGCGCATGGGCCGCCGAGCGAGGTGTTGACGGCGGCGACCGTGGAAGGCGCGTACCAGTGGCCGGTCGAGATCGCGTCGCATGCGGGCGGCGCGCCGCAGGTCGTGCCGCGTTCGATGGAGGGCGGGCGATGATGCGCCGAGTTGTGCTGGTCGCCGTGTTCCAGCTCGCGCTCGTGGGCAAGGTGCGCGCGCAGGTTGCCGCCGAGCTGCGCGGACGCGTGACGGATGCAGCGAACGGGCGCCCTGTGAACGGCGCCGACGTCGAGATCGTCGAGCGCGGCGTCCGTGCGCGCTCGGCGTCGGACGGGAGCTTCACCGTGCGCGGATTGGAGCCGCGAACGTATCACGTTCGGGTGCGCGCACTCGGCTTCGCCGCCGACGAGCGCGACGTCGAGATCACGAACGGCCGCGCGACGACGGTGTTCATCGAGCTGCACACGAGCGCGACTTCGCTCGCGCCGGTCGTCGTCGATGCGGCGGCCGAGGAGCGCGTGATCGCCGGAGCGACGACGTTCGATCGCGCGGCGATCGAACGCACGGGAAGCCGAGACGTCGCGGACGTTCTCGAGCGAGCGCCGTCGGTGGTGGTGACGCGGAGCGGCGGCCCGGGATCGCCGGCGCACGTGTCGATTCGCGGCTCGTCGTCGAACGAAGTGCTCGTGCTCGTGGACGGCGTACCGGTGAACTCGACGCTCGGCGGGAGCGCGGATCTGTCGCGCATTCCATCGGAGACGATTGAGCGGGTGACGGTGCTCCCGGGCGCGCAATCGGCGCGGTACGGCAGCCGTGCGATGGCCGGGGTGATTCTCGTCGAGACCCGGCGGGCGCGGCGCGAATACAGCGGGTCGGCGACGGCCGGTGCGTGGGGCGAGCGAGCGACGAGCGCGGCGGCGGGCGATGTGACATCAGTCGGCGCGGCGCAGCTGGGCGGATCGCTCACCGTGCAGCGTCGAACCGTGACGGGCGATTTCACCTATGATGTGCCGGCGGTGCGCGGCGGCGGCCGAGCCGTGCGACGGAATGCGAATGTCGCGTCGACGAGCGGCGTCGCATCGACGTCGTTCGATCTGGGACAATCGACGTCGGCGTTGCATGCGAACTGGGAAGCGACCGAGCGCGGCGTCGCCGGCTCGATCGTGCAACCGTCGATGACCGGACACTCGGACGAGCGTCGAGCGTCGGGCGGGCTGGATTCACGCCTCGCCCTGGGCGACATCGCGCTCGGCGTCGCGGCCGACGTGACACGGGAGCGCTCGCACTTCGCTGATCCCGAGCCGCCGTTCGGCAGCCGATACGACGACATCGTCGAGGCCCGCTCGACGCGCGGGAGCGCGACGGCGACGTGGGCGGCCTCGATCGCGACGCTCGGCACCGGCGTGGAAACGCGCTGGACGCGCGTCGACGCGACGTCACTCGATTCGGCGCCGCCGTCACAGCGGACGACCGGTGTCTGGGCGAATGCGCGGCGCGTGCAGGAGCTCGGCACGACGCGGCTGAGCATCGACGGCGCCGTGCGCGGCGACTGGGATTCTCTGCTCCCCGACGCCGCCGTGTCGCCGCGAATGACGGTGGCGGCGGAGCGCGGCGTCCTGTCGATCGCGGCGACGGTGGGCAATGGCTTCGCCCCGCCGTCGCTCGCCGACCGCTTCTTTCACGAAGGCGTGCTCGTGCGCGCGAATCCCGCGCTCGCGCCGGAGCGTGTGCGCGGCGAGTTCGAGCTGCGCGCGGGGTTGCACGACATGCGCGCGGGACCGTTCGTCGTTGCCGCCGACGCCGCAGCCTATCGCGCAGACATCGACGGGATGATTCTCTGGACGCCGGATTTCCGGTTCGTCTGGAGTCCGTCGAACTTCGACGTGCAGCGCCGCGGCTGGGAGGCGAGCGCGCGGGCCGGGCTGCCGGGCGCGGGGCTGTCGGTGCACGCGACGATCAACGACACGCGCGTCGAATATGCGGGTCCGGTGCTCGACGGCCAGGTCGCGTACCGGCCGCGCACGACGGGCAATGTGAGCGCCGAGCTGACGCAGCTCGGGGTTCGCGCGACCGTGACGACGCGCTATGTAGGCGAGCGGCCCACCGTGCCGGGCTCGGCGCTCAATCTGCTCGATCCGTATTGGCTCACCGATGCGTCGCTGGCAGTTCCGGTGACGCACGGCGCGCTGTCGGCCGACGTGACGGTCGGCCTCACGAACATCCTCGACCGGCCGGCGGCGATGCTCGTGGATTACCCGTTCGGCGGGCGGGGATGGACGATCGGCGTTCGTCTCCGTCGCGCCGCTCAGACTGCATTCCACCAGTAAGACTTCTTTGTAGAGGATATTATCATGTTTGCCATTTCTTCGCGTCTGCGCCTGGTCGGCGGCGCTGCCCTCTTTGCCGGCGCGGCAGCCTGCGGCGGCGACTCGTCGACGGCCCCGGTCGCGTCAGGGTTCCTTGGCGGCACGTCGGACAACCACCAGGTCGGCGTCGTCGTCAACGCGACCGGCAAGTCGGTGACCCTGTTCCAGCTCGGCAACCCGACGAACCAGCAGCGGATCGCGCTCGGGACGAGCAGCACGGTTACGCCGACGGGGCTCGCCGTCCGCGCGCGGCGCGCCGTGGTGCCGCTCGGCAACGCGGCGAGCGTCGCGCTGATCAACCTCGAGACGGCGACGGTGCAGCGCTACTTCGCCTTCACGAGCGGCAATGCGACGGGCTCGGCGTTCGTCGACGACACGACGGTCGTCGCGGCGAACCTGATACAGAACGTCGTCGGCAAGTTCACGGTGAACCAGGCGAGCGACGCGATCACGTCGACCGCTGTCGTCGCCCCGCAGCCGACAGCGATCGCCGTCGCGAGCGGCCGTGTGCTCGTCGTCTCCGCGAACCTCGACGCCACCTACAAGCCGATCGGCAACGGCATCGTGACGGCGATCGACCCGAAGACGATGCAGATCGTCGGCACCGCGACCACGGGTGGGACGAACTCCACCGACGGCGCGATCGGCCCGGACGGTCTCCTCTATGTGGTGAACACCGGCGACTACGTGAGCCAGGGCTCCCTGACGATCGTGAACCCGGCGACGATGGCCGTGGTAGCGACGATCCCGAACATCGGTGCCGGCCCCGGCGCGATCTACATCGACGCGGCGGGTCTCGCGTACATCTCGAGCTTCGGCGGCGGGACGGTGGTGTTCAACACGGCGACGCGGACGTTCGTGCGCGGACCGAGCAATCCGGTGTGTGCGAAGATCGCCAACGGCAGCTGCCGGGGCGCGTTCGCCACGACGACGAACGCGAACGGCGACGTCTACCAGGCGTTCTTCGGCAGCACCTCGCAGGGGCTGGCGCCGTACATCTTCGTCTACACGGCGTCGACGTTCGCGCTCACGGACAGCATCGCCGTCGGGGCGGGTCCGGCGGCGCTGGCGATTCGCACGTTCTGATCGATGCGAGGCTCGGCGCTCACCGCGCTGGCGGTCGACCTTCTAGCGGGGGAACCGCCGACATCCGTCCATCCGACCGTGTGGATGGGCCGATGGATCGCGCGTGGGCGCGAGCGTCGTGATGCCACGCGGCCACTGCCGTCGCTTCTCGAGGGCGCGGCGGTGATCGCGGGTGGCGTATTGCTCGCGGGATTCGGCGCGGCGGCGGTGGACGGGGTTCTACGTGAATTTCCGCGCGACGCGCGGCGGCTGGCGCGCGGCGCGGCGCTCAAGCCGGCGCTTTCCGTGCGCGCGCTGCTCGATGCAGCGGCCGGTGTCGAGGGTGCGCTGCGTCGTGGCCAGCTGGCGAACGCGCGCGCGTTGCTGTCGCGGGATCTCGTCTCCCGAGATACGTCGGCGCTCTCGCCGGCCGACGTCGCCGGCGCGGCGATCGAATCGGTGGCCGAGAACTTCAACGACGGCGTCGTCGCTCCACTGTTCGCGTTCCGGCTCGCCGGGTTGGGCGGCGCGTATGCGTTCCGCTTCATCAATACCGCCGACGCGATGCTCGGTTATCGCACCCCGGAGCTCGAGTGGTTCGGCAAGGCAGCGGCGCGCCTCGACGATCTGTGCGGCATCGTCCCCGCGCGGATGAGCGCACTGCTGATCGCCCTTGCCGCGGCAATCACCGGCGACGCGGCGACGGACGCGCTGCTCGTCGCGCTCGACTGCGCCGACGAGACGGCGAGCCCGAATGCCGGCTGGCCGATGGCGGCGATGGCGGGCGCGCTGGGTGTGCGTCTCGTGAAGCACGGGCACTACGCGCTCAATCACCACGCGCGCGATCCGCGGGCCGGTGACATTCGTCGCGCGCGGCACATCGTGCTCGCGGCGGCGGTGATGGCGGCGCTCGCCGCGGACGTCGCATGATCAGCGCGCGTCCAGAGATCCGCGCCATTCCACTCGGCACACATGGCGGACGTCGCGCGCTGTCGGGCGCGCTGCACGGCGCACACGACTTCAGCGTCTGCCTGAACGCATTCGGACCGCCGGCGGTCGTGCGTAACGCGATCGCCGGCGCAAAGATCGACGAATACCCCGATCCCGCATCGCGCGCGGCGCGCGAGGCCGCGGCGGCAGCGTGGCGGGTCGATGCCGACGAGATCAGCTTCGGTGCAGGGGCGGCCGAGCTAATTCAGGCGGTCTGCCTGGCGTATCTGCGGCGCGGCGACGCGGTGATCATCGCGACGCCGACATTCGGCGAATATGCTCGCGCGGCGGCGTTGTGCGGCGCGCAGATCGTCACCTGCGACACCGGCGACACTCCAGTGCGATTGGGAGACGCCATCGTGCGCAGGCGGCCTCGTCTCGTATTTCTCTGCTCGCCGTCGAGCCCATTCGGGGTCGCACACAGCTCCGCGGCGCTCGCCAAGATCGCGGCGGTGTGCGCGGCGTCGGACACGCTGCTCGTCCTCGATCAGGCGTACGACGCGTTCACCGCGCGTCCCGTCGGAACACCGGCGCTGCGCGCACACGACGCGGTGCTGCACTTGCGGTCACTGACCAAGGAGTTCGCAATCGCCGGTGTGCGAGTGGCGTACGCCGTGGGCGCACGCGAGACGATCGCCTCGATCGAGCGTGCCCGAGTCCCGTGGTCGGCGTCGTCGATCGCGGAGGCGGCGGCGAGGGCGTGCTTCAGCGACGAGGCGTCGCGGCACGTGGCGGCGACTGTTGTGCAGTTGCGCGCAGAGGCAGCGCGCATTCGGGCGGCGGCGCATTCCGCCGGGCTCGAGACGGATCCCTCGGATACTCACTTCTTCACGATTCGCGTCGGTCGCGCGTCCGCGGCTACAGCCCGCCTCATCGAGGCGGGAGTGCTCGTGCGCGACTGCACGTCGTTCGGCCTCGCGGATCGCATTCGCATCGCCGCGCGTACGCCCGAGGAGAACGATGTTCTCATCGACGCGATCACGCGGCTCGCTTCCCTGCTTCGACATGACTGATTCATCACATCGCACCGATCCGCTCGCCGCGCCGACCGCGCCCGAAACGACGAGCGGGCGCAAGGCGCCCGTTCCGAAACGCAAGAAGCCGGGCCCCTACCGCCTTCCGCCGCGTGAGCACCGACATGGCCTGCTCATCGTCAATACCGGCGACGGCAAGGGCAAGACGACGGCGGCGCTCGGCGTGCTCTTGCGCGCGTCGGGGCGAGCGATGCGCGTCGGCATGTTCCAGTTCATCAAGAGCGCCGAGACGCGCTATGGCGAACACGTCGCCGCCGAGCGTCTCGGCGTGGAGATCGTTCCGCTCGGCGACGGCTTCACCTGGCTCTCGGAAAACATCGACGAGGATCGCGCGCTCGCCGCGCGCGGCTGGTCGCGCGTGCGTGAGACCCTGGCCGCCGGCACGTACGACGTACTGATCCTCGACGAGCTCACGTACTGCCTGACCTTCCGGTGGCTCGACGAAGCCGAGGTGCTCGCGGCGATTCGCGATCGCGCCGTGGGAACGCACGTGATCGTGACGGGCCGCGACGCGACGCCGGGGCTGATCGCCGCGGCGGATCTCGTCACCGAGATGAAAATGATCAAGCACCCGTACCGCGAGCAGGGCATCGCGGCGCAACCAGGAATCGAGCTGTGAGCGAAGAGACGACGATCTACCTCGTGCGACATGCGGAAACGGCGTGGAACGCCGAAGGACGCTGCCAGGGGCGCGCGGACGCACCGTTCAGCGCGGCGGGTGAGGCGCAACTAGAGCAGCTCGCGGCCGAACTGCGCGACGTTGCCTTCGATGCCGCGTACACGTCGCCGCTCGCGCGGGCGCGGGCGACGGCCGCGACGATTCTCGCCGGGCGCGGGCTTCGCGCCGCGCAGATTCCGGAGCTCGCCGAGATCGACTATGGCGTCCTTCAGGGCACGCGCTTCGCCGACTGGCCGGCGGGACTGCACGAGGCCTGGCGGGCCAATCCCTGGCAGATCACGTTCGAGGGAGGCGAATCGCTCGACGACGTTCGCGCGCGCGTGACGCCGGTGCTACAGCGGATCGTCGCCGCGCACCCCGGCGAGACCGTGCTCGTCTCGGCGCACGGCCACGTGAATCGCATCCTGCTCCTCGATCTCGGCGTCGCGAGCGGCGACTTCTGGTCGATCGAGCAGGCGAACGGCAGCGCGACGCGGCTCGCGATCGCGGCGGAGGGCGTCCAATGAGCGTGCTGCGAATCGACGCCGAGCGCGCGCGGCAGGAGATGGCCGTAAAGACGAAGCCGCTCGGCGCACTCGGCCTGCTCGAGGAGGTCGGCGTGCGTCTGGCCGTTCTCCAGGGGACGCTGTCGCCGGTGGTGGATCGCGCGCGCGTGTGCGTGTTCGGCGCGGATCACGGGGTAACCGACGAGGGGGTGAGCGCGTATCCGCGCGCCGTGACCGGCGAGATGATGCGGAACTTCGATCGCGGCGGCGCGGCGATCAACGTCATCGCGCGGTCGGCGAACGTCGAGGTCGAGGTGATCGACGTCGGCGTGGACGCCGATCTCTCGGCACTGACGACCGTGCGCAGCGCGCGGGTGCGCGCGGGCTCGCGCAATTTCACGAAGGAGCCGGCGATGACCGAGGACGAAGTCCGCGAGGCGATGGATGTAGGCGCGGGCGTGGCTCGTCGCGCGCACGAGGACGGCGTGCATGTGATCGGGCTCGGCGAGATGGGGATCGGCAACACGACCGCGGCGGCGGCGCTGCTGTCGGTGTTCGCCACGGCCCCCGCGGAGCAGACCGTCGGTCGAGGCACCGGCGTCGACGATGCAGTGCTCGAGCACAAGCGAGGCGTCGTCGAGCGCGCGGTCGGCCGCCACGGCGAGCTGACGCGTCGCGGGGCGCTTGCCACCCTGCGTGCGCTCGGCGGGCTCGAGATCGCGGCGATGGCGGGAGCGGCGCTCGAGGCGTCGTCGCGCGGGGTAGCCGTGATCGCGGACGGCTTCATCTCGACGACCGCCGTGCTCGCGGCGCTGCGCATCGCGAGCGACGAGTCCCCGCCGAAGCTCGAGGCACTCGCGCGCGCGCTGTTCTTCGCGCACCGTTCGGCGGAGCGCGGGCACGTGCTGGCCATGGCCGCGTGCGGGCGTTTCGAGAACTGTGATGCGCGTCCGCTGCTCGACCTCGGCCTGCGGCTCGGCGAGGGCACGGGTGCGGCGCTCGCGGTTCCCCTGCTCCGCGGCGCGGCGGCGGTGATGCGGGAGATGGCGACGTTCACGTCGGCGGGCGTATCCGACGGCGGGCGCGCCGAGCATCGCGCATGAACGCGTTGGAGCGCGAGCGGCGCGCGCTCGGGGCGGCGTTCACGTTCATGACGCGGCTTCCCGTCGGCCCGCTCGCGTCGCACGATCCGGCTGACCTGCCGGCGAGCGCGGCGTACTTCCCGCTCGTCGGACTCGTCGTCGGACTGCTCGGAGCGGGGGCGTACCTCCTCGCGCTGCGGCTGTGGGCACCTCCGGTGGCCGCGTTGATCGCGATCATCGTCACCGTGCGCGCGACGGGGGCGTTTCACGAGGACGCGCTCGCCGACGCGCTCGACGGATTCGGCGGCGGATGGTCGCGAGATCAGGTGCTCGCGATCATGAAGGACAGCCGCGTCGGCTCGTATGCGCTCGTCGGCGTGGCGCTGGTGATCGCGCTGAAGTTCGCGGCGCTTTCGACGGCGGCAGCGTACTTCGGGGCGCGCGACATCGTCGGCGCGATCGTCGCGGGGCACACACTCGGGCGGTGGTCGAGCCTTCCGCTGATTCGCTGGCAGCCGTACGTGCGACCGTCGGTGCCGGGCGAGCGTCCGAGCGCGGGGCGACCGTTCGTCGCGAGCGTATCGAATGCGCGCCTGGTCGGTGGAACGCTGCTCACGATCGCGGTCGTGGTTGCCGCGCTGGGGACGCGCGCCTGGATCGCCGGACTCGTGACGATCGTCGTGACCGCGCTCGCCGCGCGCTACTTCGCGCGTCGCATCGGCGGGATCACCGGCGACGCGCTCGGCGCCGCGAATCAGATCGTCGAGGTTGCCGTCTACCTCGCGGCGACCGCCCGCCTCTCGTGAGACGTCTCATCCTGCTGCGGCACGCGCAGCCGGAAGGACACGACGGCCGCTGCGTCGGACATCACGATACCGAGCTGTCTAGGTATGGCGTCGAATCCGCGCTGGCGCTTGCCGACCAATGGCGCGGCGTTGCGGGCCCGCCAGTACTCGTGACGAGCGATCTGCGTCGCGCGGCGTCGACGGCGGACGCGCTCGCGCGTGCGTGGGAGGTCGAGGTAAACGTCGATGCGCGACTGCGCGAGATGAGCTTCGGCGACTGGGACGGCCGCCTCTGGGAGGACATCTCGACGCGCGACGGCGAGCGTTTGCGCGCCTGGAGCGACGACTGGATCGCGATCGCCCCGCCGGGCGGCGAGTCAGGACACGAGCTTCGACGACGCGTCGAGACAGCACTGCGCGATCTCATCGCGCTCACCGAGGGCGGACGCGCGGTCGTCGCCGTGACGCACGCGGGGTGGATTCGCATCGCCACGACCCTGCTCCTCGGCGAGCCGGTGAGCGCGGCGTTCACACGCGACGTCGGCTACGCGCGCGGCGCGGCGTTTCGGGTCGGGATCGATGAAACGCCGCGCGGCGAGCTGCTCGCCTGGGACGCGACGGAGCTGTTCTAGCGGGCCGCGGGGCGCTTTCGCTCGTCGGCGAGCGTGCCCATGAGTTGCGCCTTGAGCTCGGCCCGGCGCGTTTCGTAGGCGGCACGATCGGCGTCGCTCGGCGCGGGCTTGCGCTCGAACTCGACGTCGAGCTGCGCGATCTGACGGAGCAGCGTCTCTGAGCGCGGCACCGCCGCCGCGCGCTGCGCCGACGCGCCGCGCGTGAATGAACGCCGCGCGGTGAGCACGAGCGCGGCGGCCATCGCCGCCAGCAACGCCGTCGCCACGCCGATGTAGACCTTCTCACGCTCGGCGCCGATCACGCGCGGCACTTCGACGCCGATCACCGCGTTCGCCGGAACATCCTGCGCGAGGAAACGGCGGAAGCTCCGTCCCTCGACCTCCTGCGACGGCGTCTCGCGGAACTGTGCGCCGCTCACCCGCGCCGTCGGATCCTGCACGAGCACCTCGAGCACACCGGTCGGCGACTCGACGGGAAAGCGCAGCGGGAACGCCGACGCGGGCAGCTCGTAGGTGAACGCCACCTGCCGAATGCCGGGGCTCACCGGGACGAGCAGGCCGATGGTCGTCCCATTGCGCAGCAGCGATCCGGGCCCGAGGTCGCCGCGCGTGTTGAGCTGGAACGCCTGCGCCTTCTCCGGAATGTGCGTCGTCCACACCGGCGACAGGCTGTCGCGCGCGACCGCAGTGACGGTCGTGTCGTTCTCGAGATCGTAAACTTCGCCGATCGGACGGTTGCCGTTCGGCTGCGCCGATCCGACGACGAAGTGGCGTCCACCGACGCGAATCGGCACGTGCGCGGACGTCGTGTCGAAGACCGTGAGCGTCGCGTCGTCGCCGCGAATGTCCGGCGCGCGCAGGGGCGACGTGAAGTACGCGACGCCGCCGTAGGTCGTCGAGACGAAATAGAGGGCCGTCGAGTCGCCGGACGTGCGATAGTGCATCGCGTACGCGCCGTTCGCACCGGTGCGCACGGAGTCGAGCGGGCCGGCGCGGTCAGGGCCGACGCGATGCAGCACGACCCACTGATTCGGGATCGGCACGGGTCCGCTGCGCATGCCGCGAACGACCTTGCCCGCGACGCTGCGTGCCTCTGAAGGACCCTGGGATTGTTGGACCGGCGCGAGTCGCGGTTCGTTCACAATTTGAACTTGCCGAAGTCTTCGGGGCGAAGATGCTCGAGGTGTTCCTTCAACTGCTCGGCGCTGAGGCCGGATCCTTCCGGGTTCGGCGTCGTGTCCGGCGCCGAGAACGTTTCCCCGCCCTGCAGCTCGTCTTCCTCGTCGGCGACCATCAGCAGCGCCTCGGCGGCGAACAGCGGTGCGTCGAGACGCAGCGCGATCGCGATCGCGTCCGACGGTCGCGAATCGATCTGCACCAGGTGCCCGTCGCGCTCGAGATGCAGCTCGCCGAAGTAGGTGTTGTTCTCGACGCGCGTGATCTGTACGCGGCGCAGCGTCGCGCCGAGCCCGGTGATGATCGACTTGCAGAGGTCGTGCGTCAATGGACGCGCGCGCTTCATGTTGTGCATCTGCATGACGATCGACTCGGCTTCGGGCTGGCCGATCCAGATCGGCAGCAGACGCGGGCCATCCTTCTCCTGGAGAACGACGACGTACGTCTGCGTGCCTGGGTCCATCCCGAGCCGAGAGACAACGACTTCAACCATGCGTTACCTGTTCAACGGTCAGCGAACCGCGCGCGCGAGCGCCGTAGCGCGATCGGTCCGCTCCCACGTGAAGGTCGTCGCGGCCGAGCGGCCGCGGCCGATCTTCTGCGGGGTGCGACCGAAGTGCCCGTACGCCGACGTGGCGCTGTAGATCGGCTTCCGCAGATCGAGCGCATCGATGATGCCGCGCGGCGTGAGGTCGAACACGTCGCGCACCGCGGCCATGATGTCGGCCTCGGGCACGACCGACGTGCCGAACGAATCGACCATCACCGAGACGGGCTCGGCCACGCCGATCGCATACGCGAGCTGGACCTCGCAGCGACGGGCGAGCTTCGCCGCGACGATGTTCTTCGCCACCCAGCGCGCCGCGTAGCACGCCGACCGATCGACCTTCGACGGATCCTTGCCGCTGAACGCGCCGCCGCCGTGACGGCCCATGCCGCCGTAG
>CBHWBX010000074.1:0-12668 GCA_966111935.1 uncultured Gemmatimonadaceae bacterium | reverse complement strand
CAGCAGTGGGAGCAGACGCTCTTCGGGACGCAGCCCGCGCACACCCTCGCGGCGTTCGCACCAAGCCTCGTTCTGAGCGAGCTGTTGCACGGCGGTTACATGGCCTTCTACCTCGCGACCTTCATTCCGCCGCTGCTCCTTTACGTGCGCGGCGAGCGCGACGGACTCGCCGAGACGGTGCTCACGCTCACCGTCACGTGGCTCCTGTGCTGCGCCTTCTTCGTCGTCTATCCGGTCCAGGGACCGCGCTATCTCTGGTCGGGCCCCGACGGCATCCCCGACGGTCCGCTCCGTTCGCTGTCGCGCGCCATTCTCGCCGCGGGCTCGGCCCGTGGAGCCGCCTTTCCGTCGCTCCACATGGCGGCGAGCGTTTCGCAAACCATCATGGCCTGGCGCTGGCAGCCTCCGGCGATTCGCTGGAGCATCACGGTGATCGCCGTTCTCGTCGGCGTCGGTGCCGTGTACGCCGGGTATCACTACGCCGTCGACATGCTCGCGGGAGCGATGGTCGGCATCTCCACCGCGATCTTTACGATTCTCTGGTGCCGTTACCGGCATGATCGTGCGCGTGTGGCGTAGACAGCCCCGAGCACCTGCGTCATACTTCTCCTGACGTTTTTCGCGGGCAGGCTCAGCCTCCCCCAGTCATCTCGTTACCAAATCGAATGATTTCGAAGTTCCTTACCCGGTCGCTCCTGGGGCTGCTGGCCGTTGTCTCGAGCGCCGCGACTCTTCGCGCGCAGAACATCCCCAGCCCGGCCCAGGCGCAGCAGATGCTGCGCAACGATCCGTCAATGATCAGCCGGCTGCAGCAGATGATGCAGTCGAGTGGCCTCACCCAGCAGCAGATCCGCGACCGGCTGCGCGCCGCGGGTTATCCCGAGTCTCTTCTCGATCAGTACCTCGGCGGCTCGGCGGACTCGCTCGCCGTCCCTGGCGAGGAAGTGTTCGAGGCGGTTCGCGCGCTCGGTATCGCCGACTCGACCGCCGTCGATTCGCTCACCATGGCCGCACGAAGCCGGCGGCGGACCGTCGCGCACCTCGACTCGGCCTTTCTGGACACCCTCCAGCGGGCGATGCAGAATGACTCGACCCGCGCCGCCGTGCGCGCGCTGCTGAGATCCAAAGCCATGCAGCAGCAGCAGATCGACAGCGGTTTCCGCGTGTTCGGTCTCGATCTCTTCGAAGGTCCGACGTCGCTGTTCGACGTCAACTCAGCCGGCGGTGTCGATCCGAACTACCGATTCGGCCCCGGCGACAAGCTCGTCCTGTTCCTCACCGGCGACGTAGAAAAATCCTACCCGCTCACGGTGACCCGCGAGGGCTTCGTCGTCATCCCTGACGTCGGTCAGGTCAACGTCAGCGGCCTGACCCGCGCCCAGCTCGAGGATCTCCTCTACTCGCGACTCGGCCGCGTCTACTCAGGGATCAGTCGTAACGGTGGAACGACGCGCTTCTACATCAACGCGAGCCAGATTGGGACGAATCAGATCTTCGTCAACGGCGACGTCGACCATCCCGGCAGCTTCCGGCTTCCGCGCACCGGGACCGCGCTCAACGCCCTCTATCTCGCCGGTGGTCCGACACCGAACGGCTCGCTGCGCAACGTCCAGGTTCGACGCGCCGGCCAGACGGTCGCGACGCTCGACTTTTACGACTACGCCCTGCGCGGCGACGCCTCGGGCGACGTTCGCCTGGAGAGCGGCGACGTCGTTTTCGTTCCTCCGCGCGGACCGCAGGTTCGCGTAGCCGGGCGCGTGCTGCGGCCCGCCATCTATGAGCTGAAGGCGAATCAGACCGTCGCCGACGTCGTCCGCATGGCCGGCGGCTTCGCCGAGACCGCCGACACCCGCCGGCTGCAGATCGAGCGCGTCGTTCCGGCGAACGAGCGCACCACTGCCGGCGCGGACCGCCGCGTCATCGATGTCCCGTCCGACCTGTTCGAGTCGGCTCCGGTGCGCGGCGGCGATGTCATCCTCGTCAACGAGATTGCGCGCCGTGTCGCGAGCCGAGTGACGGTGAAGGGGAACGTCTGGTCGCCTGGCGCGATCGGTTACACCCAGGACATGACCCTCACCGAAGCGCTCCGCCGGGCCGGCGGTCTCAAGCCCGACACCTACCTCGGCGAAGTCCTCGTCGCGCGTCTGCGCTCGGACTCCACGCGCGGGATGCTTCGCGCGGCGCTCGTCGATACGCTCGGCAACACCCGTCCGGGACTGACCCTCGCCGACGGCGACGAGATCACCGTCTTCTCGACGACCACCTTCCGTCCGAACCGCTACATCTCGATCGGCGGTGCCGTTCGCAAACCCGGACGTCTGGCGTACCGCGAGGGGATGACCCTCCACGACGCCGTGCTGCTTGCCGACGGCCTCGCGGAGGGCGCGCTGCTTACCGACGCCGAGATCGCGCGGCTTCCGGAAGAGCGCGCGGCCGGCCAGACCGCCGTCACCCAGACCGTGCCGCTCGACTCCACCTATCTCGTCGAGCGCGGCCCTGATGGACGTTGGCTCGGCCCGCCGGGAATCTCCGTCGGTGCCGGCCGTGCGCCGGAAGTGATTCTTCAGCCGTACGACGTCGTACTCATCAAGCGCCAGCCCGACTGGCAGCTCCAGCGGACCGTGTCGGTCCAGGGCGAGGTGAAGTCGCCGGGCGACTACGCGCTGCGCACGAAGACCGATCGATTGGCCGACATCGTGCAGCGCGCCGGCGGACTCACGAACGCCGCGTACGCCGACGGAATCGTCTTCGTTCGCCGCCGCGGCAACGTCGGACGCATCGGTGTCGATCTACCGGCGGCGCTTCGCAATCCCTCGAGCGTCGAAAACATCTCGCTGGCCGACGGCGACTCGATCTTCATCCCGCAATACAGCTCGATCGTCATCGTCCGCGGCGAGGTCAACTCCCCGACCGGAGTTCCGTACGTCCCCGGTGCCGACATCGACTTCTACGTTCGGGCCGCCGGCGGTGCGAAGTCGACCGGCGACCGCGGCCACGCCTACGTCACCCAGGCGAGCGGCAAGATGCAGTCGAAGAGCAAGACGCTCTGGGTGGTCAGCCACGATCCCAAGCCGCTACCGGGAAGCACCGTGACGGTGCCGGTGAAGGATCCGACCGACCGTCGCGACTGGCCGGCCGTCGCGGCAGCCTTCACCTCGATTCTCGGATCGCTCATCACGCTCGGCTATCTCATCAAGCGCTGAGCCGCATAAGGAAAAGGGCCGCGCTCTCAGGAGCGCGGCCCTTTTTCCGTTGGTGCCTTCTTCGTCGTCGAGTCGGGCTGCTTTCGGCAGACATCGGCGGTGTGAATCAGCGTTCGCTCGAGATCGTGATCGGTGTAGAGGTACTGCCATCCGGGGGGACAACCGCCGGCGAATGTCTCGTAATTCCGATGTGTTGCTCGGGCGCATCCGGTCAACAGGACCGTGAGCAGGCAGGGACGGAGGAGGCGCAGCATCGCGATGCTCGGGTGTCAGATTAAAGCGATCTAATCTTTGACGATGGTGATCCGCATCACGAAACGCAATACTTGTTTGCTCAACCGATCGGTGCCGAACCCCCAGTGAGCGCGCGGAACGCTGCTGCGGCGGCATCGACGCTGACGCCCGTCATGCAGTCGGTACGCTGGCCGACATACTCGAACCCGAGATCCAGATAGCCCGATCCCGGCGTGGTGCTCTCGACGGATGCCACCGCCTCTCCGATCGGCCCCCAGCGCGCGATAGGCACCGGCCCCTCGAGGCTCAGCGTCCGCGCACCCACCGCGGCCGCGAGATGCATGATCCCGGTATTCACCGAGACGACGCCGACGGATCCCGCGAGCAGCCGAGCCGTCGCGTCGAGAGCAAGTGCGGCGACGTCGGCATCGAGCCCGGCGCCCCGGAGCTCGAGCACGAGAGACTGACTCCGCGCGACGTCGCCGGGACCGGCAGTTACGACGTACGCGAGTCCGTCCCCGAGCCGCGTTGCAAGCTCCGTCCACCGTTCGCGCGGCCACTCCTTGACCCATCCGCGGTCGCCTCCCGACCAGGGATGAAACACCACGTACGGTTTGACCGGTGCGATCTCGGGCGCAGCGCTGGACGTCGTGAGTCTCGGGAAGCCGCTGCCGTCAACGCCGAGCAGGCGCATGAGCGCCCGATAGTTGTCGATCTCGTGTCGTGCCGGCGAGTGATCGACCGTTTCGTCGAACGCCAGTGAGCGGCCCTGACCGCGCCGCCGAAATCCGATCCGCCAGGCCGCGCCCGAAAGCCCCGCGAGCAGCGCGTCGAATCGCGGCCACGATCCCAGGTCCACGATCACGTCGAGCTGCAGCGTCCGGATTTGCCGCACGGCCTCGAGCGGGCGCGTCGGCGAAACGATGACGTGGCGCTCCACCGCGAATGGAAGCAGGGGGACCACCGCGGCGTTGTCGGCGCCGGTGATCAGAACCAGCTCGACGCTCGGATAGGCGCGCCGGAAATCGGCGATCGGCCCGGACGCCAGCACCAGATCGCCGATCGCCGCCGTCTTCATCACGCCGATGCGACGAATCTCATCGGGACGCCGCCGTCCCAGTCGCAGCGGCGCCAGTGCCGCGACGATCGGAATTCCCGCGTATCGATCGAGCGTCTTCAACCAGCCGCGCTTTCGCGTCGCTCGCATGCGGGGCTATCGAGCAGCGATCATGCGCGGAGCACCGCTCCGACGGTCCGCACGAGATCGTGCTCCGGAAGGGCGCGGAGGCGCAGCACCTCGAGCTTTCGCTTCAACAGCGGCAGCTCGGGGATGCGCGAATAGTCCGCGAGGAAGGCGCGATCGTCCGGCGACAATTCGCTCGCGTAACGATCGAGGAGTGCGCGCGCCTGAGCCGCCGTCCTCGCCACGTCCTGTCGAAACTTGCGTGTCCGCGCGATGCCCTCGCGAACGAGGCGCAGCACGTTCCTGCTCGTCGGCGGCTCGTGGCGGCTCGCCCCGGCGTCATTCGCGCCGTGCTGCCGATAGAGAACCGTCGCTTCCCGCAGCGCGATCACACGCCCGGTCGCCGCGGCGACGAGCGTGTACCACCAGTCCTGCGCGATCGCTTCGCGCGGCGTCGCGCCGATCTTCTCCTTCAGGGAGCGATTGAACATCAGCGACGGACTCGTCGCCACGTTCCGGACGATCAATCGTCGCAGCGTCGGCGGCTCGGGCTCGATACCGGCAAATGCCCAGAAGGACGCGTCGATCGGATTCAGGCTGCCATCCGTCACGGTGAGGTCCGTGTGGACGAGGATCGGCATCGAGTCGCCGTATTCGGCTTCCGCGCGGCGCATCGCGCCGAGGGTCACTTCGATCTTCCGCGGCAGCCAGACGTCGTCGGCATCGGCCGACATGATGTAAAGGGCGTCGGACGGAAGGCGCTCGAGCACCCAGCCGTAGGCCGGCGCGATTCCGAGTCGCGGTCCGCCGACATGGAGCACGCGCACGCGCGGGTCCGATGCCGCGGCTCGCTCGAGGATCGCGACGGTCTCGTCGGTCGATCCGTCATCCCGGACCCACAGCCGCCATGCTCGGTGGCTCTGCCCCTGAAGACTGTCCAGCAGGTCTCCCAGGAAGCGCGCTCCGTTCAACACTGAACAGATGAGATCTACCACCACCTCGGGCGGCGCATTCGTGCTCATCGTATTACCATAGGTCGAGGGACGCTCGGACACAAACTTCATCGGCAATGCGTTTTCGTTTCATACTTTCGATGCTTCTCGGCGCCACGGCGACCGCGACGGCTCAGAGCCCGGCGAGCGACACGGGGCTCCGTCTCGAACCGGGCGACGTCGTGCGCACGCTCATCTGGCGCGAAAAGGACCTCTCCAACGACTTCAAGGTCGACGAGAAGGGCCGGCTGACGCTCCCGATGCTCGGTTCCGTGAACGTCATCGGTCGTCCGTGGGAAGGGCTGCGCGACTCGCTCGTCGCCGAGTATCAGAAGCAGCTCAAGAACCCGTCGATCACACTGACGCCGCTCCGCCGCGTGCAGGTGCTCGGTGAGGTGACAAAGCCGGGACAGTACCTGGCCGACCCCACGCTGAGCCTTGCCGGTGTCGTGGCGCTCGCCGGAGGCGCGACGCCGATCGGCGATCTGCGTCGGGTGCGCGTGGTCCGGAGCGGACAGGTCATCGTGAAATCGGCGTCGGTCGAGAGCCTGCTGCTCCAGGCGGGCGTCCACTCGAACGATCAGATCTTCGTCGATCGCCGGCCCTGGATCGAGCGGAACGGCGCGCTCGTCTCATCGACGCTCATCTCGGCCGCCGGCATCCTCATCACCATCCTGCATCGCTGAGCCGGTCGCGCCGGCCGTCGACGACTACCGTCCTCGCCAGCTCAGCGCCACGGTCAGGTTGAAGACGTCGTGCCGCGCGACCAGGTCTCGGTTGAGATCCACCGACGGGATGATCGTCAGGCCGATCGTGCGGCGTCCAACGAACCGCGCGGCATCTGCTCGCAGCGCGTAGACGACATCCGGATGGACCTGCCCGGACGATTCGGTCACGGGCAGCCAGTCCAGCCGTAACGCGCGCTGGAACGTCAGGGAGCGCCGCCCGCGCTCCGAGAACTCGTCGACGCCGATCTCCCATCCCGATCCGCCGTAGGCCTCCGCGGATCCCAGGAAAAGACCGTTCACGGTGTGCCCCTGAACGACGCCGCCGTGGACGTACGGTGGCAGAGGCACCGTGAACCCACGCTCCAGCCGTTGCTGGTGCGACGTGAGGCCGTTGACGATCTCCGCGCGGACGATTCGTACGATGCTGGAATCCCCGCGCAGCACACGCTGGAAGCCGAGTGAGAATGACGCCAGGTCATCCGGACTCTCGACGAGATTTCCCATTCCGCTGTGGAAGCCGCCGGGATAGTCCTCCTTGTACAGCTCTCCGTAGAACTCCGAACGGCTCCCCGGTGGCTGCCAACGCCCGAAGACCGAGGCGACCTGATTCTCGTACGCCTCATTCACCCCTTTGGTCGCGCCGGAGCTGATGATCCCCGAGAATGGGCGGGCGAGCACGTCGCTCGAGAGCTGTCCCCACGGCCGCTCGATGAACCGCGTTGCCCCGAGCTCGAGCCCCGGGAGGCCGCGCGGCTGCGCTGCCACGACGAGGCCGGACGCCAGCCGCCGCTCATCCGGGGTCGAGGCGTAGGGCGACTGTCCGAGCTCGCCGTACAGCACCCGCGTATGGAGCTTGAACAACCACAGATCCACCGGCGCGCTCGTGCCCAGCAGCAGCGAGGGAAAGCCTCCGCCATTCGGTCCGAGAACGAGCGGAAAGCCGGGCATCGGCCCCCATCGCTGCGGAGCCGACGACAGAGCGACGAAGCCGCCGAACGCATCGACCGCCAGCGATGACGTCCCCAGATCGAGTCGGCTGTACGCCTGGCTGCCGAACCGCTGCGGGACATCGATGGCGTACGGAAAGCGCGGATCGGCGAATGCCAGATTCCCGGTCTGCCCATTCGGTGCGAGCGGAAACGCCGCGTTCTGGGCCACGAAGGCCAGCGGAGCAAGCTCCCCGAAGACTCGTCGCCAATTCCCGGCGACACCTGCCTGTACGTCTCCGGTCAGGCCGCGTCCCGCCCAGGTCGGACCGCCGCTGATCTGAAAGGGATAGCTCGAGTTCCCGATCAGTCGCGCGGATGGTCTCAGGACCTCGAATGACGCCGCGGGCGCCGACGTATCCGCGTCGAACTGCGCACGCCATGGATGCGCACGCGTCGGATGCATGGCGACGATCTGCGTCGGCGTGAACGGCTGGATGCTCCAGGAGGCGGGACGCGCGAATCCAGCCAACTGCATCGCGCGCGCGTACCGCTCGCTCTCACCACCGACTTCGATCGACCATCCGAGGTCGAGACGCGCGTATCGCTGCGCGAACGCGTCGCTGGAAACCGCAAGCGCCAGCACGACTTGAAATGCGGCACGCCAGGGGCGGGGCCGACCCTTCCACCGCAGTTGCTTTGGCTCCATCCATAAGCTTAGTATCGGTGTGACGATGACGGCCACTACCAGAGCGGCGAACCTGTTGGTACTCCTCCTCTTCGCCCTCGCGCCGCGCGCCGGTGCCCAGCATCTCGGATCCCTTCCGGTCGTTCCGCTCGGCAGTGATGCCGACGAGCGTTTGCGTCTCGGCAGCATCGTCGGTCCGGCACCCGTCGAATATCCGCTACTGCGGTCGCCGTCGACCTTCGCCGCGTTGCTCGACCGGTCGACCACGTGGGATGTCGGATTCACCCTGCCGGAGCTGCGCGCCACGCGCAACTCCATGCTTCCGTATTCGCTCAACGATGGCGCACAGTGGGCGGGACGGGGTTGGAGCACGTCCCTCACGCCGGCGTTCACCGCGCGCGTCGGCCGCCTTCGCCTGATCGCGGCGCCCACCTACAACTCGGCGCAGAACGATCCTTTTCAGGTCATTCCGTTTCGCCAGGACGTCAGCAACCGGCGGAACGTTTGGGCAAATCCGTTTCACCCGCTTCCTGAATCGATCGACCTCCCGCTCCGGTTCGGCGATCGGCGGATCTCGAAGCTCGATCCCGGTCAGAGCAGTCTGACCGTCGATGCCGGTCCGCTTCGCTTCGGATTTGCCACGGAGAACCTCTGGTGGGGCCCCGGGATCCGGAACGCGATCACGCTCAGCAACAACGCCGCGGGCTTTCCGCACGCTCTCCTCGAGACGTCGCACCCGATCCGCACCCGAGTGGGGACGTTCGACGGCCAGTGGATCGTCGGCCAGCTATCCGAGTCGGACTTCTTCGACAGCACCGGCGTCAACGACAAACGGTCTCTCGCGGGGCTTGCTGTCGTCTGGCGCACGCCGTTCGACACGACGCTGTCGATCGGCGCCGCGCGTCTCGTCATGGGGGCACGCCAGTCCGGAGGATTTCCGGTCGGCAATGCGTTCGACGTCCTTCGCACCGTCGGCCATCTGAACGTCGACACCACGGTCGCGGTGCCGAGCGATGCGCGAGACCAGATCACGTCGTTCTTCGGCCGATGGGTTTTTCCGTCGAGCGGCTTCGAGGCGTACGCCGAGTGGGCGCGGTTCGAAGAGCCTCGCTCGTTCCGGGACTACCTCGAGTATCCAGGCCACTCCGAGGGCTATACGCTCGGTCTCCAGTGGGCGCGGCCGCTGCTCGATGGCCAGTTTCGCCTCCAGGCCGAGGCGTCGTATCTCGAGCCCGACCCGTCGCTGAGACTTCGACCGACCGCGGTGACCTATACCAGCCGCGGCGTGCCGCAGGGATTCACCAATCGCGGTCAGATGCTTGGCGCGTCGATCGGCCCCGGCTCGTCGAGCCAGTGGCTCGCCGGCGAGCTGTTTCGCCCGCACTGGCGCTTCGGTCCGTACCTGAGCCGGATTCGCTGGGACAACGGGACCCTGGAAGAGCCCATCGTGCCCTTCTTCAAGCGGCAGGATGTGACCATGCTCGCCGGCCTGCGCGCCGGCGTCACCGCCGGCGGGGCGGACCTGCTTGTGGACTTCGCCCATGGCGCACGGTTCAATTACCTGTTTCAGGCGTACGTCGTCGGGGTACAAGAGCAGACGGCCGGCATCGACCTGATCAACAACACTCTCTCTGTGACCCTGTCCATCAACCGGTGGTGGTGGTGAGCGACCTAACGCCGCCGCAGGAAATACCGCTCCGTGAGCTCCTTCGGCGTCTCTATGCGCGCCGATGGCTGCTGCTCGCGAGCTTCGTCGCCGTTCTCGGCGTCGTCACGCTGTACACGTTCCTCGCGACGCCGCGGTACAAGAGCTCGGCGCGGCTCCGCATCGATGCGAAGACCACCACGGGTCCCGCTTCGGCGCTCACGGATCAGGTGGCGGGTGCCATGCCCGGAGCGTCGTTGCTCGGTCTTGGCCGCGATGAGCTGGAAACCGAGATCGGTGTCCTGCGCAGCGATCGCGTGCGCGATGCCGTCATCTATTCACTCGCGCTGGGCATCCAGGTGCGTTCGCCCGCCGGCAATCGCGCGCGCGTCCTCGCCGTGCGCACCGTCGATCCGCAGATCGACGTCGAGGGGAAGCTCACGTTTCGCCAGCGGTCGCCGGGGCAGTACGCCATCGAGACCAGCGATCTCGAAGAGGTCCGGAATCTTCCTGCCTCGATCCGCGCCGGCGATTCGATCCGCGTCGGGGGATTCGAGCTGACGCTCGCGCCGGACCTGGCCCGCGGCGGTCCCGAGAAGATCGAAGTCCGTGTTCTCCCCCGCTTCCGCGTCCACGAGCTCCTCGACAAGCGTCTGTCGATTCAGCGCCAGGAAGGCGGATCTCGTCTCGTCGAGGTGAGCTTCGAGGATCCCGATCGGCAGCTCGCGGCCGCGGTCGTGCGCGACCTCGTCGACGAGTTCACCAGCTATTCGTCCCGCATGGAACGCCGCGCGGACACGACGGCGGTCGCCGGGCTTCAGCGCGAGGTCGATTCCACGGCTCGTCTTCTCGCCGGCGCGGAGTCCAACCTTCGGACGTTCGAAGAGCAGAGCCGTCTGATCGATCCGCAGGAGCAGGCGTCGGCGCAGGTGAAGCGGATCAGTGCCATCAGCACGAAGGTCGATGCGGTGAGCGTCGAGCGAAACGCCCTCGCGAAAATGCTCGAGATCATCGATCAGCGGTCGCGCGGCGACGGCGGCGGCTCGAGCGCGTACAGGCAGCTCGCGACGTTTCCGTCACTGATCACCAACCGCGCCATCCAGGACCTGCTCCAGTCGCTGGTCGAGCTCGAGAACAAGCGCGCGCAGCTCGGTGCCACGCGAACCGAAGCCAATCCGGACTATCGCGCGTACACCGACCGCATTCGCGAGATCGAGCGACAGCTCTACCAGCTCGGGCCGCAGTATCTGGAGAGCCTCGATCAGGAGCTGACGACGACAGCGCACACCGTCGCCGCGCTCACCGACACGCTCCAGGCGCTGCCGGCGGCGGCCACGCGGTACGGGCAGCTTCTGCGCGAGCGCACGCTCCGCGAAGCGACGTACATCGCACTCCAGAAGCAGCTGAAGCAGGCGCAGCTCACCGACGTCCTGCGTCCGGAGCGCATCCACGTCGTCGACGCACCGCGCGTCGCCAATCTGAAGGATCGAGCCTTCCCGAAGAAGGCGGTGATGCTCGCGCTCGGAACCGTGCTTGCCGCCGTTGCCGCCCTGATGCTCGGGTTGGTGCTCGAGCTGCTATGAGACGTTTTGCTGTTCTCGGACTCGCGATCGCCGCCACCGCGTGCGACGCGTGGGTCACGAAGCCCGTTCGGTACAACACGGTGGTGGCGACAGTCCACCAGCGGAATGGGACGCCGGTCAGCGGCGTTCCTCTCGTGCTGTATACCGGTGATCGTCCGATGGGCTACGGCAAGACCGACCCTGCCGGCGAGTATGTCTTCGAACGAGTTCCGCAGGGTCTCTACGGCGTTCAGTTGATCGCCGACAGCAGCTTCGTCCCGATCGAGAATGTCATCCGCGGGCCGGTGAGCACCGTGCTCGCAGGGTTCGATCTGACGCACGACAGTACGGTACACGCCACCTTCACGGTGCTTCGTCGAGGGCCGGGTTCCGTGGAAGTGCGAGTCGTCGGGGATTCGGGCGCTCCTCTTGGCGGCGTCGATGTCGAGATCTTCGATCCTCGTCGGGTTGCTGCCCGTGGGACGACCGGCACGAATGGAATCGCGCTCTTTCAGGACATCCCATTCGGCCTGTACGGAGTTCGGATCACGCATCCCCCGCGCTTTCGCGATTTCGTCGTTCTCAATGATTCGCTGTACACGGTCCGCGACGGCATCGTCGTCGACGAAGGGTCGACCGAGAGCCTGCGCTTTCCTCTGACGAAATGCGCCGGGACGATCAACGTTCGAGTGAGCGACCAGAATGACGCGCCCGTTCCGCTCGTCACGGCGGCACTGTTCGGCGCGGGCGTGGGGCAGGTCCAGCGCAGCTCGTCCGCGGGCATCATCACGTTTACCGATGTGCCGTGCGTCCAGGAGCTCGGCGTCCAGATCAATCCGCCCGAGGGCTACTCCGTGGCGGTAGGGCGCGGGTTCAACGTCATCGACGGCATCAAGGTGACCAATCGGTCGGTGGCGTCGATTTCCTTCCGCGTCCAGAAGCTGTAACGCGGCATCGTGATCCACGCGAGCGCGAGCACGAACCAGAAGATCGGTTCCGTGGTCGTCTGATAAAACACGTTGAATGCCCAGGTCCCGGCGATGAGCGGACGCCAGGGACCGCCGCCGACGAGCGGTCCGGCCATCGCTGCCAGCGTGAGTAAAAGCGCGAAGATGCCCGCTTCCGCGAACATCGTCACGTAGAGCGAGTGAAAGTTGCCGTACCGGTTGGCGGGAAAGACGTCCTGGAGAACCAGGTACGAGTTGCCGTATCCGATTCCGCCGAGCGAGCCGGCGACCGTCTTCGTCGCTTCATCGAGGCCGCGCTCGATGAGGTGAAGGTGTCCCTGCGCGGAGCCCTCGCTCGTCGACAGCCGGCTCGCGACGGGAGAGTTTGCCGCCGCGTCGATCTTGCCGGCGACGTCGGGATGCAGTGCGAGGAAGATCGCGAGCGCCGCGGTCGTCGCGAGCCCTCCGAGCACGAGCGGGATCGAGATCGTCCGACGGCGCGCAATCATCGCCACGGCGAGCGTCGCGACCGCGGCGAGCGTTCCCGATCGAGAGAAGGC
>CBHWBX010000073.1:0-12740 GCA_966111935.1 uncultured Gemmatimonadaceae bacterium | reverse complement strand
GTGACGGTGAGCGTGAGCACCGTCTCGGCGAGTGCTTCGCGCTCGCCGCGCGCGTAAAGGAGTAGCGGCGGAATGAAGGTCGCGAGGTAGAAGGCCATGTAACCGCCATGCAACAGCTCGCTCAGAACAAGACTTGGTGCGAAGGCGGCGAGGGTGTGCGCGGGCTGCGTCCCGAAGAGCGTCTGCTCCCACTGCTGGACGGACGTGTCGTGGTAGCCGGTGCCGAACGTCGCGATGATGCTCGGCACCTCGCCGTAGGCGATGGCGCTGGCGACGAGGATCGGCGCGAGATCGCCGACGAACGCTCCCAGGGGATGATCGCTCGTCGACGCCCAGACCAGGATCGCGAGCAGCGCGACGTGCGTCACAGCGAGCCAGCCGTGCCCGCCGGCGACGAGAACGAGACCGGCGAGTGCCAGGTAGGCCGCGCTCCACCGCAGCGCCAGCCCGCGCGCGGGCGACCGCGCGGCGTGGTGCGCGTCCAGTGCCTCGGGAGTTACATTGGCACTCGTGTCCGTCGAGCTCATCCCCGTCGAATCCTCTCGCGACCTGCGGCGCTTCATCGATCTGCCGTGGCACGTCTACAACCCGGCCGATCACCCGCAGTGGGTTCCTCCGCTTCGCATCGCCGTCGCCGACGCGCTGAACACGAAGTCGAACCCTTTCTATAAAACCGCCGACCGCCAGCTCTTTCTGGCGCTACGCGACGGCAAGCCCGTCGGCCGAATCGCGGCGATCGAGAACCGCGCCCACAACGCCTTCCACAAGGATCGCGTCGGGTTCTTCGGATTCTTCGAGTGCCGCGACGACCAGGAGGCCGCCAACGCGCTGTTCGGCGCGGCTGAAAGATGGTTGAGCGCGCGCGGTCTCGATACCATGCGCGGCCCGATGAACCCGTCGACGAACCACGAGTGCGGGATGCTCGTCCGCGGGTATCGTTGGCACCCGATGATCATGACGCCGTGGAATCCGCGTTACTACCCGACGCTCGTCGAGAACGCCGGGTTCGCGAAGGCGAAGGATCTGCTCGCGTACTTCTTCCCCATGCAGGGCGACCGCGCGTTCGAGCTGCCCGAGCGCGTGACCGCGATGGCCCAGCGTGCGTTGGGCGGTAAGAAGCTCGTCTTTCGCGATCTCGACCTGAAGAACTTCAAGGCCGAAGTCGATCGCTGCTGGGAGATCTACAACAGCGCCTGGGAAGCCAACTGGGGCTTCTTCCCGATGTCGAAGGAAAGCTTCTTCCACGAAGCGCAGGTGCTGAAGTACATCGTCTTTCCGCAGTTCACCTTCATGGCCGAAGTGGACGGCGATCCGGCGGGATTCATGATCATCGTCCCCGACTTCCACCACGCCTTCAAGGCCGTGGGAAATGGGAAGCTCTTTCCGACGGGGCTGTTCAAGCTCCTGGCGGCGAAGAAGCGGCTGAAGACGGGGCGCATCATGATTCTTGGTGCGAAGCCGGAGTACCGCCAGCGCGGCATTTTTGCGCTGTTCGCCAACGAGATGTTCAGACGGGGCAAGGAGTTCGGCGCACTTGGTGCCGAAGCGTCGTGGATTCTCGAGGACAACGACAAGCTCAATCGGCCACTGGAGTCGATGGGGGCGAAGGAGTATCGTCGTTGGAGGATCTATGACCGTAAAATCGGGACGCCGACGCTTTGAGCATTTTTAGTAAGTGCCCGCAGTACACCACGGCCAGGGAGACTGAAGCCCTCGGCCGTTACCCGTACTTCCATCCGATCGAAGAATCGACGACGACGGAAGCGAAGATCGACGGTCGGTGGAAGGTGATGGTCGGGTCGAACAACTACCTCGGCCTCACCCATCATCCGAGGGTTCTCGAGGCGGCGCGCAACGCCCTCGAGAAGTACGGCAGCGGTTCCACGGGGAGTCGTCTCCTCAACGGCACGCTCGACCTGCACTACGAGCTCGAAGCGAAGCTCGCGAAGTTCTTCGGCAAGGAAGCCGCGCTCGTCTATACCACCGGATATCAGGCGAGCGTCGGCGTGATCGCGCAGCTCGTCGGCCGCGGCGAGCACATGTCCCTCGACAAGCTCCACCATGCCTCGCTCGTCGACGGCGCGCGCCTGTCGAACGGCGAGATGCATCGCTATCCCCATGGCGACTTCGTTTCGCTCGACAAGCAGCTCTCACGCATTCCGTCCGATGCGAACAAGCTGATCGTCAGCGACGGCGTCTTCTCGATGGAAGGCACGATCGTCGATCTTCCCGAGCTCGTCCGCATCGCGCGCAAGCACAACGCGCAGACGCTGCTCGACGAGGCGCACGCGATCGGCGTGCTCGGTCCGGACGGCGCCGGCACGGCGAGCCACTTCGGAATGCTCGACGACGTCGACCTCATTCTTGCGACCTTCTCGAAGTCGCTCGCGTCGGTCGGCGGGGTCGTCGCCGGACCGGCCGACGTGATTCACTGGCTGCGCCACTTCAGCCGTGCGCTGATCTTCACAGCGGCGATGCCGCCGGCCTCCGTCGCCGGTGCACTGGCCGCGCTCGAGATCATGCAGACCGAGCCGGAGCGCCGCGAGCGACTGTGGGCAAACACCAAGGCCGTCGCGGAAGGTCTGAGCGCGATGGGCTTCGACATCGGCGCGTCACAGACGCCGGTGATCCCGGTGCTCGTCGGCAGCTTCGACAACGTCCTGCGCGTCTGGCGCTCGCTCTTCGACGACGACGTGTTCAGTCATCCGATCGTGCCGCCGGCGGTGCCGGCAACAGCCTGCCGCATCCGCGTCTCGATGTCGGCGGAGCACACGCCGGAGCAGATCGAGCGGGTGTTGTCGGCGTTCGAGCGGGTGGCGCGGATGGATCTGGAGCCGTTGCCGATCGCGAAGTAGTCGTCGTAAAGAGTCATCCTGAGCGCAGCGAAGGACCCCTTGGCCTTGAGGAGATCTCCTCGGCGCAGAGGGTCCTTCGCCTTCGGCTCAGGATGACGCGAGTGCATCCAGCTGCTCGATCCATCCCGGCAGCGCGACGCCGAACGATCGTTCCAGCTTTGCGTTGTCGAGGACCGAGTACCTGGGACGAGGCGCCGGCGCGCCAAATTCCTCGGTGCTGACCGGCTCGATGGTCGCGGCGATCCCTTCGCGCTCGAGGATCGACCGTGCGAAGTCGTACCAGGTCGTCTCTCCGCGCGCGCTCATGTGGTAAACGCCGGAGAGCGGCGCGACGCGATCGACGACGTCGCGCCCGCCGTCGAGCATCGTCCCGAGCACACGCGTGACAGCATCGGCGATCGACTCGGCAGTCGTCGGTGCGCCGATCTGGTCGTCGACGACGCGAAGCATTCCCGTCTCGCGCGCGCGTGTGATGATCGCGCGACGAAAGTTGCGGCCGTCGGCCGCGTAGACCCACGTCGTGCGGAAGATCAGGTGCGGCACGCCCGAGCGCGCGAGCGCCTGGTCGCCGGCGAGCTTGCTCGCTCCATACTCGTTGAGCGGATTCGTCTCGTCGCTCTCGACGTACGGCTTACCTTTGGCTCCGTCGTAGACGTAGTCGGTGGAGAAATGGACGACCGCGGCGCCGATGTCCCGCGCGCCGTCGGCGATCGCTTCCACCGCGTCCGCATTGATCCGGCGCGCGAGCTGCGGCTCCGTCTCGGCGCGGTCGACGGCGGTGTACGCGGCGGCGTTCACGATGAGGCGCGGCGCCGCAGCTCTGACGATCTGCGCGACGGCTTCCGGCCGCGACAGATCGGCATCGGCGCGAACGAGCGCGGTCACCTGTCCGAGCGTCGGAAGACGCGAAGCGAGGGATCGGCCAACCTGGCCGTTCGCCCCAAAGAGCAGGATCCGCGGACCCGTCACAGCGGGGGAAGCAGGTCGCGCGCGATGTCGGCGAGGCGGCCTGCGGCGAGATCCTTCGGCGAGATGAGCGTCGGAGTCATCGGCCACTCGACGGCGATCTGCTCGTCGTCCCAGCGAATCGATCGCTCGCAGGCGGGGTCGAATCGCTCAGAGCACTTGTACGAGACGATCGAACGCTCGCTGAGCACCTGATAGCCGTGCGCGAAGCCGGGAGGAACGGAGAGCTGCCGCCGATTCTCCGCGGAAAGCACGACGCCCGTCCATTTGCCGAAAGTCGGCGACTCGCGGCGAATGTCCACCGCAACGTCGAAGATCTCGCCGACGATCACCGAGACGAGCTTGTGCTGCCCGCGCGGATACTGAAAGTGCAGCCCTCGCAGCACCCCCTGCACGGAGTGCACGACGTTGTCCTGTCGCCACGACGCCGGTAGTCCGAATGCAGCGTACCGATCCTGCTCCCAGCTCTCGGAGAAGGATCCGCGGTCGTCACGAAAGACGGCAGGCTGGATGACGAGCACGCCGGAAAGCGATGTCTCTTCGACGTGCATCAGACGAAGACCGGGCGACGAAGGAGGTTGAGCAGGTAATCGCCGTAGGTGTTCCCCATCGATTTTCCCGCGGCCTCGAGATCGACGGCAGAGATGAATCCCATGCGCCAGGCGATCTCTTCAGGGCACGCGACCTTCAGTCCCTGACGCTGCTCGATCGTCTGCACGAACGCCGCGGCGTCGTGGAGGGACTCCGGCGTGCCGGTGTCGAGCCATGCGGCGCCGCGGCCGAGAATCTCACCGCGAAGCGCGCCGAGCTCGAGATACGCGCGATTCACGTCAGTGATCTCGTATTCGCCGCGCGCCGACTTTTTCAGTCCAGCGGCGATGTCGAGGACGCGGTTGTCGTAGAAGTAGAGACCGGTGACGGCGTAGTTCGACTTCGGCGCGCGCGGCTTCTCCTCGATCCCGATGATCCTGCCCTGCGCGTCGAGCTCGGCAACGCCGTAACGCTCCGGATCGCGGACGTGATACACGAACACCGTCGCGCCGTCGACATTCGCGCAGAGCGTCTGCATGCGCGACGACAAACCGTGCGCATAGAAGATGTTGTCGCCAAGGATGAGCGCGACGGGATCGCGGCCGACGAAGTCGCGGCCGATGACGAACGCCTGCGCCAGTCCTTCGGGACGCGGCTGTTCGGCATACTCCAGGCGAATGCCCCACGCCGAACCATCGCCGAGGAGGGCGCGGAAGCGCGGCGCCTCGTCCGGTGTGGTGATGATGAGGATGTCGCGGATGCCCGCGAGCATCAGTGTCGACAGCGGATAGTAGATCATCGGCTTGTCGTACACGGGGAGAAGCTGCTTGCTGACGACGCGCGTGATCGGGTGCAGGCGCGTCCCGGCGCCGCCGGCGAGGATGATCCCCTTCATGTTAATTGCTCCTCCCTTCGGCGCTGCGCACCTACGGTCGGAGTTCCGCTGTGCAGAGTCATTTGCTCCTCCCTTCGGCGCTGCGCACCTACGGTCGGAGTTCCGCAACTCAAAGTCATTTATTGCTCCTCCCTTCGGCGCTGCGCACTGACGGTCGGAGTGCCGCAGTTCAGGATCATCCTATTGCCGCCGCGCCGAGTCGTTGTCCGCGATAGCGATGGTCGCGAATGCGGTCGGCCCAGTCGCGATGGTCGAGATACCAGCGCACCGTGTCGGCGATGCCGTCCTCGAACCGGCGTTCGGCCTTCCAGCCAAGGCGATGCTCGGCGATCGAGGGATCGATCGCGTAGCGAAGGTCATGGCCAGGACGATCGGTCACGAACTCGATGCGCTCGTGCGGCGCGCTTTCCGGACGCAGGACGTCGAGCGCAGCGCAGATGGCGCGAACGACGTCGAGATTGGTGCGCTCGCTGCGGCCGCCGAACAGATACGTCGCGCCGGGTACGCCACGCTCGACCGCGACGAGTAATCCGGCGGCGTGGTCGTCGACGTGGAGCCAGTCGCGAACGTTCGACCCGGTTCCGTAAACAGGAATCGCCTTCCCCGCGAGCGCGCGCTCGATGGCGAGCGGGATCAGCTTTTCAGGAAACTGAAACGGCCCATAGTTGTTCGAGCAGTTGGTGACGATCACCGGCAGGCCGTACGTGCGATGCCAGGCACGGGCGAGGTGATCGCCCGCCGCCTTGCTGGCCGAGTAGGGCGAGCTCGGATCGTAGCGCGACGACTCGTCGAAAAGGCCTGCATCGCCAAGCGATCCGAAGACTTCGTCGGTCGAGACCTGAACGAAGCGGAACGCTTCGGCGCGATTGCGCGGCAGCGCGCTCCAGTAGCGCCGCGCTTCCTCGAGCAGCGCGAACGTCCCGACGACATTGGAGTGGATGAACGCCGCCGGCCCGTCGATCGAGCGGTCCACGTGCGACTCGGCAGCCAGGTGCACGATCGCGTCGGGCGAAAAGGATTCGATCGCCTGGCGCACAGCGGTCGCGTCGGCGACGTCGGCCTGGACGAAGCGGTAGCCCGCGCTCGCCTCGACCTCGGCCAGCGCATCGGGGCTCGACGCGTACGTGAGCTTGTCGAGGTTCAGCACCTCATAGCCGGCGCCGATGGCGCGGCGGACGAGGGCAGAGCCAATGAAGCCGGCACCGCCGGTGACGAGTAGACGCTTTCGACTCATGAGAGGAGAGAAACTATCACCAGCCGTTGGCCTCGTACCAGCGCAGCGTCTCGCGCACGCCTTCTTCCAGGCCGACGGACGCGCGGAAGCCCAGCTCCGCTTCCGCCCGATCAGTCGCGCAGAGCCAGAACGCGGGGCGCGCGAGGGCGAGCTTTTCGCTCGAGAGCAGCGGCGTCTGGCCGGTGAGCCGGGCCACGACGTCGCCGAACATCGCGCCCACGCGCGCGACCGGCGCCGGAATCTGCAGGTCGACGTGCAGCGAGGTCCCTGCCTCGCCGGCGACGCGCGCGAAGAAATCACCCCATCGCACCGGCTCGCGGTTCGCGATGAAGTACGTGCGGCCGACCGCTTCCTCGCGCGTCGTCGCGCGCGCGACGGCGTCGACGACGTCGCGCACGTGCACGATCGAGAACCATTGCTCGCGATTGCCCGGGTGCACGGCGACCCCGCGGCTTGCCGCGCGAAAAAGCGCGCGAAAGTCGCGATCGCCCGGTCCATAGACCGCCGAGAGTCGCAGCACCGCCGATGCGATCGGCGCGGCGCGCACGATCTGTTCGGCGGCGAGCTTGGTCCGCCCGTATTCCTCGATCGGTGCGGCCGGATCGTCTTCCCTCACCGGCTTGTCGCGATACCAGGCTGGACCGGCCGCGGCCTGCGAAGACAGAAAGACGAGCCGCCGAGCCCCGGCGGCGGTCGCCGCGGCGCAGACCTCGCGCGTGAGCTCGACGTTGCTGCACCAGAGGTCGTCGCGCGTCGGCGCGCGCGTCGCCGCGGCCGCATGCACGACGGCATCAGCGTTCTCGAATAGCGCCGGGAGACGCCCGTGCCGGACGTCGTCGCGTACGGCCGGACGCACCTCGTGGCCGCTGCGTCGAAACGCATCGACGAGATGGCGTCCGATGAAGCCATTCGCTCCGGTGACTGCGACGATCATGAACTGAACATAAGCGCCGAGCTCGGCCAATGGCGCCGGGGTGGTGCGGGGCGTGCAACGCACCCGACACGTTCGCCGCAGGCCTACCGCAAACCAACCGCACGATGAAAGAGCACAATACGAATCCCGGGGGCGAAACTGCCTCGATCTGGATCGGAACGTACGACGTTCCCAGCTTCCCATCGCTCGGCGGAAACGCTCGCGCCGACGTGTGCGTGATCGGTGCCGGCATTGCCGGGCTGAGCACGGCCTACCTGCTCTCGAAAGCGGGCAAGAAAGTGATCGTGGTCGAAGCGAGATCGCTCGGCGGCGGTGAGTCAGGGCGCACGACGGCCCATCTCACGAATGCGATGGACGACCGGATCTACGTGCTCGAGCATGTCCACGGCCAGGACGGGGCGCGTGAGATCGTGCAGAGCCACGGTGCGGCGGTGGATACGATCGAACGGATCGTGCGCGCTGAGCAGATCGATTGCGACTTCGAGCGATTGGACGGCTATCTGTTCCTGGGAGGATCGGACACCGAGAAGGTTCTCGACGAGGAGCTCGCGGCGGCGCACCGCGCCGGAATGTCGGGCGTCGAGAAGCTGCCCAGCATCCCGAACGCCGGGTTCGCGTCAGGGCCCTGTCTGCGCTTTCCCAACCAAGGCCAGTTTCACATCCTGAAGTATCTCGCGGGACTCGCCGACGCGATCGTACGTGCGGGTGGCCGGATCTACTGCGACACGCACGTCTCCAGTGTGAGCGGCGGCTCGCCATGCACCGTGGAGACGGACGGCGGGCACAAGATCACGGCGAACGCGGTGTGCGTGTGCACGAACTCGCCGATCACCGACATGACGGTCACGCACGTGAAGCAGGCGCCGTATCGGACGTGTGTCATCGCCGCCGTGGTGCCACGCGGCACCGTACCGACTGCCCTCTACTGGGATACGCCCGATCCGTATCACTACATCCGGCTCCAGCGTCTCGAAGAGCCGATTCCAGGCGCACTCGTGGGAGACCAACTCTACGACGCGCTGATCGTCGGGGGCGAAGACTTCAAGACCGGGCACGCCGACGACGAGGAAGCACGCTGGGCCTGTCTCGAGGAATGGATGCGCGAGCGCTGGCCGCAGGCCGGCGAGGTGATCTACAAGTGGAGTGGGCAGGTCTTCGAGCCCAATGACTATATCGCATTCATTGGTCCGAATCCGGACGGCGCGGAGAACGTGTACATCGCCACCGGTGATTCGGGACAGGGAATGACGCACGGAACGATCGCGGGAATGCTGCTCAGCGATCTGGTGACGGGAAAGTCGAACGACTGGAAACGTCTGTATGACCCGCACCGGGTGTCGTTGCGGGTAAGCCCGATGGAGCAATTCCTGAAGGAGAACGCGGACGTCGCCCTTCAGTACATCAAGGATTACATATCGCCGGGAGAGACCGGCTCGGCGGACAACATTCCGCCGGGGGAAGGTGCGGTAATCCGGGACGGGTTGAAGAAGGTCGCGGCGTACCGGGACGAAAACGGGACGCTTCATACCTGCTCGGCAGCGTGCACGCACCTGCGTTGCATCGTGCACTGGAACGGCGCCGAGAAAACGTGGGATTGTCCGTGCCACGGGTCGCGGTTCGATCCCTATGGGAAGGTCATCAATGGGCCGGCGCTGACGGATCTCGAGAAAATCCAGTCATCCTGAGCCTTCGGCTCAGGATGACGCGGTTATGGCGAGAGCGGCGATCGACTCTCCGATCGCCAACGACGCCGTCGCGGCGGGGGACGGCGCGTTGATGACATGGACCGCGTTCTCACGAACGATGAGCTCGAAGTCCTCGACGAGCTTGCCGTCGCGGGTCATCGCCTGAGCGCGCACGCCGGAGCCATTGCGGACGATGTCGCCGGCGCGTAGCTCCGGGATCAGCCGCTGAAGCGTCTGCAGGAAGAGCTTGTGGCTGTACGACCGCGCGACTTCGCGCGCGACGAAGCCGGCGTGGCGCCCCATGAACCGCCACAGCCCCGGAAAGGTGAGCGCGTCGGCGATGTCGCCGAGTCTGATTTGCCCCTTGCGATACCCTTCGCGCGAGAGCGCGAGTACCGCGTTCGGCCCCGCCTCGATGTCGCCATGGACGGTGCGCGTGAAGTGCACGCCAAGGAACGGGAAGGCGGGGTTGGGGATCGGGTAGATCAGGTTCCGCACCAGGAAGCGGCGCTCGGGGCGAAGCATGTAGTACTCGCCACGAAAGGGGACGACGCGAACGTCGGGGTGCTCGCCGGCCAGACGTGCGACGCGATCGGCGTGCAGACCGGCGCACGTCACGATCTTGTTTGCCACGACCGTCGTCCGCCCCGCGCGAATCGTCCATTCGTCGTTCGCGAAGCGCATCCCGCCGACGGCGCTGCCGGTGAGCACTTCTCCGCCCTGTTCCTCGATCAACCCGCGCAGGGCCCGCGCAACGCCCGCGTAATCGACGATCCCCTCTTCGGGAACACGGATCGCCGCGACGCCTCGGGCGTGGGGTTCGATCTCGCGGATCTGCTTCGCGTCGAGCCATTCAAGGCCTTGAAGGCCGTTCTCCATACCGCGCGCCAGCAAGCCCTTCGCGCGCTCGGCTTCATCTTCGGTCGTGGCGACGACGAGCTTTCCGCACTGCTCGTACGCGACGCCGTGCTCACGACAGAAGGCAACCATCTGACGCAGCCCCTGCACCGCCAGCTTCGCCTTGCGCGAACCCGGCCTGTAGTACAGGCCCGCATGAAGGACGCCGCTGTTGTGAGTCGACTGGTGTTGCGCGACGTCACGCTCCTTCTCGAGGAGGATGACGCGGTCGTAGGAACCGGAGCGCTGGAGGTGATATGCCGTCGCGAGCCCGACGAGTCCTCCGCCGACGACCGCGACGCGCGTCATCAGACGCCGGTTGTGGTCCGCGGCGTGAGCGCGCTCCCCGACGCGACGGCGCCGACGAACCATTCGTACGTCTCGGCAATCCCGTCGCGGAGCGTGATGCTCGGCTTCCACCCCATCGCCGAGAGACGCGAGACGTCGAGGAGCTTCCGCGGCGTTCCGTCGGGCTTCGACGTGTCGTAAACCACGCGTCCTTCGTAGCCGACGACATCGCGCACAAGATCCACGAGCTCGGCGATGCTCACGTCCTCGCCGCAGCCGATGTTGACGATGTCGCAGCCGTCGTGCTTCTCCATCAGCATGACGCAGGCGTCGGCCATGTCGTCGACGTGTAGGAACTCGCGACGCGGCTTGCCGGTGCCCCACACGGTGACCGCTTCGGCGCCGCTGATCTTCGCATCGTGGAACTTGCGAATGAGCGCCGGCAGCACGTGGCTGCTCGCGAGGTCGAAGTTGTCGCCAGGGCCGTAAAGATTCGTCGGCATGACACTGACGTAGTTCGTGCCGTACTGCCGATTGTACGAATTACAGAGCTCGATGCCGGCGATCTTCGCGATCGCGTACGGCTGGTTGGTCGGCTCGAGATATCCCGACAGGAGCGCCGACTCAGGGATCGGCTGCGGCGCGAGCTTCGGATAGATGCACGAGCTGCCGAGGAACATCAGCTTCGTGACCTTCGTGCGATATGCCGCTTCGATGACGTTGAGCTGGATCGTCAGGTTGCTGCGAATGAAATCGGCAGGGTGCGTGGAATTCGCGAGGATCCCTCCGACCTTCGCCGCGGCAAGAAAGACGTATTCCGGCCGCTCGCGCTCGAAGAAGTCGAACACGGCCTCCTGATCCTCGAGCTCGAGCTCGGAATGGGTGCGGCCGATGACGTTCGCGTAGCCGCGCGACGCGAGCGCGCGGACGATGCCGGAGCCGACCAGGCCGCGGTGGCCGGCGACATAGATCTTCTGCGAAGTATGCACGCGTCGAAGCTAATTCTCGGGCGAACGCGGATCCACGGCTGATGCCGGCTGGGTCCGACCGAGGCGCTTAGAGGGACGTCCAGCGAATCGCGGCGCGGATCACCGTGGCGGCGAGAGCAAGCTCCGTCGCCAGTCGGGCGGCAAAGACCGTACGCCCGGCGTTCGTGCGCCGACGGAACCACCGACGCTTCACGTTGATCGTTTCGAGCGCCTGCGTCAGCTCCGTAGCCGAGTGGAAGCGCGCTTCGCGCTCCTTGGAGAGGCAGCGGTCGATGATCGCGGCGAGATCGGTCGGCACGCCACGCGCGGCGGCGGCGACCGGCGTCGGCGCCGCGAGGATGTGCTGCGCGGCGAGCGCCTCGAAGGTCGGGGCGTCGAACGGCAGGCGGCCGGTGAGCATGTGGTAGCCGAGCACGCCGAGCGAGTAGATGTCGCTGCGGCCGTCGAGGTCGAGCTCTCCCGATGCCTGCTCGGGCGACATGTAGTGCGGTGTGCCGAAGGCGCGCGCGGCATCGGTGCGCACGGGATCGAGGGAGCGCAGCAGCGCGACCCCGAAATCGGTCAGCATCGCCCGACCGGTCCCATTCTCGAGCAGGATGTTCTCCGGCTTGAGATCGCGGTGCACGACACCGTCGCGATGCGCAGACTCGAGCGCCGCGGCGAGGTCGCGCAGGATGCGCTGCACTTCGGCGGCCGGCAGCTTCTTCTCGCGGCGCATGCGGTCGGCCAGCGACTGGCCGTGCACGTACTTCATGACGATGTAGACGAGCTCTCCGGACTCACCGAAGGTGTGCACCGGGACGATGTTCGGATGGCTCAGGCGCGCCGTCATGCGTGCTTCGCGGCGGAAGCGCTCGCGATGCTCCTCGGACGATGCAAACTCGTAACGCAGGACCTTGATGGCGACGAGACGGTGCAGCGCGATATCGCGCGCAAGAAACACGACGCCCATGCCGCCGCGGCCGATCTCGCGGACAACCTGATACTGGGCGCCAAGATGTTCGATGATTTGCTCGCGCTCCCACATCGGCGACACCTCGAGCGAACGCGAGGTGGCGACGGGCATCTCCGCTGTTTCAGCGTAGGGATCGACGAGCAGGCACTGGGGACACATAAAAGAAAAAGCGTAAAGACAGGGACTTCAGGTGCGTTCACTCATTCTGACACAGCGCACCGTCAAAGGGTTTGCTTTAGAAAGTGCCGTGCCGTCCCCGACCACTACGGAAGTCGTTGTGCGAAGGTTACTTGAACGACGACGGACAGCCCTCGCACGAACAAGGACTGTCCGGAAATGGGACGGTGCCGTTCGGTTCCGGCTACCGCTACTTCATGGCCGCGCAGGCGGAATCGGGAGGCGATGGAGCGCCGAATCGCGTGCGCAGCAAGCTCGCTTTCCCCGAGGCGTCGAGCTGCACGACGTACAGATTGTCGTATTCGGAATCGCAAATCGGCCGCGGCTGCGGTGC
>CBHWBX010000072.1:0-12752 GCA_966111935.1 uncultured Gemmatimonadaceae bacterium | reverse complement strand
CAGCCGCCATACTCGATCTTGATCACGTTCGCCGCGAACAGCGTCACGTCGATGGCGAGGAATCCGACGGTGATCGGCACGATGTGCCAGAGCGACCAGTTCCAGCGCGAGCGCGCGACGACGGCGAAGAGCAGCGACGTGATCGCCATCGTTCCCGTGACGGCGATGCCATATGCGGCGCCGAGCGACGTCGAGTTGCGGAACGCGAGCACGAGCAGGAGGCAGCCGACCATGAGCAGCTGGCTGATCTCGGGGACGAAGATCTGTCCCGCCTCGCTGCGCGAGGTGTGGAGGATCGTCACGCGCGGCGAGTAGCCGAGCTGCACGGCCTGCTGGGTGAGCGAGAACGCGCCGGAGATGAGCGCCTGCGAAGCGATCGCCGTCGCGATCGTGGCAAGCACGACGGACGGAAGGAGGATCGCGCGCGGCACGAGCATGTAGAACGGATTCTCGATCGCCGTGGGATCGCGCAGCAGCAGCGCGCCCTGGCCGATGTAATTGCAGAGCAGCGCGGGCAGCACGAGCGAGAACCAGGCGACGCGGATCGGGCGCTTGCCGAAGTGGCCCATGTCCGCGTAGAGCGCCTCGGCGCCCGTCACCGCGAGCACAACGGCGCCGAGCGACAGGAACGCGACGCGTCCGTTGTTGACGAAGAACTTCGCGCCGTAGATCGGGTTGAGCGCCGCGAGGATCTGCGGCTCGTGCGCGATCTCGCGCAGGCCGAGCACGCCGATCGTCAGGAACCAGAGCGCCATGATCGGCCCGAACGCGACGCCGACCTTGCCGGTGCCGAAGCGCTGCATCATGAACAGCAGGAACAGGATGCCGAGCGACAGCGGGACGATCAGATGCTCGAGCGCCGGCGTGATCACCGTGAGACCTTCGACCGCCGAGAGCACGGAGATGGCCGGGGTGATGATGCCGTCACCGTAGAGGAGCGCCGCGCCGAAGAGCGCGAGCGAGATCAGCACGAAGCGCCGCTTCGAGTCGGTGCGCCGGCGCTCCTGCTGAAGGATGAGCGCCATCAGGGCGAGGATGCCGCCCTCGCCGCGGTTGTCGGCGCGCATGATGAAGACGATGTACTTCACCGCGACGACGAGCACGAGCAGCCAGACGATCAGCGAGAGCACGCCGTAGACGTTCTCGGGCGTCGGCAGAATCGCCGCGTGCTCCTTGGAGTTGAACACCTGCTGCAACGCGTACAGCGGACTCGTACCGATGTCGCCGTAGACGATGCCGAGCGCGGTCAGCGAGAGGATCGCGAGCCGCTTGCCGGTGGGACTCTGCTCGACGTGATGCCGCTGCGGAACAGCGGCGACGTGGAAGCCACTCGTGTTCGTCGCTGAAGGCGGGAGGGTGCCGGATGGAGGTTCCGGCGCGGGCTGCGCCCCTGCGGATGATTGCTCGTCCGCTGAATCGGAGGCGCGTCGTGGCTCTGCGGTCATGTAAAATGCTGCGGGAAAGTCCCGCCTCGATCGCGTGTGTGCCCGGAGTGAAGTGCGATTCCGGTCTTACGCAAAAACGGGTCGCGGAAGGATATCCGCGACCCGATCTTCAATTTAGTGCCTCCCAACGGCCAGTCCAGCGGCCTCGGCGCGGAAGTCCTTTTCGGACAACTACTTCGAGACTTGTTCGACCTCGTCGGCAGCCCGTCGGATGATGTCACGAAGCCGTTCAATCGCGTCTTTGTCGCGAATCTGGCTCGTCGCTGTCTTGTAAGTGGCCTTTGCCAAGCGTTGGAACGCCTGATTCAGCTCCGTCATGGGTGTGTCGGTGAACCCTTCGACGAAGCGCGCGATCCTGGCAAAGATGTCGTCGACGGTCGAGCTGTGCTCGGCCAGATGCCGGCGCCCCTCGTCGGTGATCTCGTAGATCTTCTTGCCTCCCTCCTCGGGAACGACGCGGGCGTAGCCCATGTCCTCGAGCATCGTGAGCGTCGGGTAGACGGTCCCCGGGCTGGGAGCGTAGGAGCCGCCGAAGCGATTCTCGAGCTCCTTGATGATGTCGTAGCCGTGCCTGGGCTTCTCGTCGAGGAGGCGAAGGATGACGTACTTCAGGTCGCCCTGCTCGAAGAAGCGCGCGGCGCGCCCGTGCATCCCGCGCCGCGGCCCGCCTTCGCCGCCCGGCCAGTCGCCGAAGCCAGACCAGCGCCAGCCGCCACGGCCGCGCATGTCAGAACAGAAGCCAAAGAAGTCCGAGCGCATGGGGAAGCTCCGATATATCGGTGATATATCGAAGATATATCTTAATAGGAGCTGTGGGCAAGGGCTGGCTGTAGAGGGGGTAGGGGTCAGGGGTGAGGGGCTCGGGATGGGCTGGGTCTTAGGTCCTGGGTCCTTCCCGCTCCGCGATCCCCGATCCCCGATCCCCGCTCCCCGATCCCCGATCCACGGTACATCCGTTGCCTTATGCCCTAGCGGGGCAGGGGCCCCGGGAAAGCAGTCGAACCCAACTGGAGCACACAATGGCGGACGATCTCAATCGCGATGGCCTCGAGAATCAGGTCAAGGGCCTCGGCAAGCAGGCGGAAGGCAAGCTGCGGAACGCGGTCGGTGGGCTGACCGGCGATTCGAGCGAGCAGCTCAAGGGCAAGGCCAAGGATCTCCAGGGCAAGGCGCAGCGCAAGATCGGCGAGGCGGAGCAGGATCTCGATCGCTGAGCACGATGAACGCGGCGTGAGCGCCGGCGTTTCATTCGTGCGGCCGTCCTCGTGGACGGCCGCATTTGCGTCGTGCACGCCGCCGGCGTTCATCAAACGCTAATCAAACCCTCCGGCGAATCCTCATCGAGCGGTCACGCGGCGTTCACTCATCCGCAATCGGCGCGCAATCCGTCGGCAGTAGCGTGGCGATGCGCGAGTCGGCGTCCGCCGGCTCCCCGCGGTCACGCATAGGTCGAGGATGAGAGAATGCTCAATGTCCTGCTCGAGTCACGCGCCAGACGCCAGCGCCGGAGCGGTGGTGCGATGCTCAGTGTCGCCGTGCACCTGGCGATCATCGCCGCCGTCGCCGTGGGGACGGTGACGGCGACACCGGCGCCGAAGCTCGACAAGCCGAAGGCGGTCATCTTCGTGCAGCCGATCACGAAGCGCGCGCGGGTGGTCTCCGAGTCGGCGGTGATTCGCGCGCAGCGCGGGCCGGTGCTGCCGCCGAACATCGTCGTCCGCGATGTCGAGGTTCCGCGGATCGTGCCGCGCGGCCTTCCGCCGATCGACGTGACGCACGGACAGGCGGCCGACACCATCATCATCGGCGGCGCGCGGTCGGAGGGCGGGCTGGCGGGTGCCGTCGGCAACGTCTTCGACAGCGGCACGAATGGCGGCAACGAATGGAACACCAGCGAAGTGCTCATGCACATCGTGACCGCGGCCAAGCCGCGCTACCCGGAGTCGCTGCGCAGCGCCGGCATCGACGGCCGGGTGCTCGTGGAGTTTGCCGTCGATACCACGGGTCGTGTCGATCTCGCGACGGTGAAGATCCTGAGCTCGACGCACGATCTGTTCACGCGCGCCGTGAAGGACGCACTCCCCGCGATGCGCTTCCGGCCCGCGGAGGCCGGTGGGAAGCACGTCACGGCGCTCGCGCAGATGCCGTTCGAGTTCCGGGTGCACTAAAGACGCGAAGCAACTGCCGGAACCCGCGAAAAGAAAAGCCCGCGAAGATCACTCTTCGCGGGCTTCGCCTGTTGCTTCGCGCACTTCGGCCTTCTTCGCGGGTTTCGGCCGTTCACTCGTAGCGCAGCGCCACGATCGGGTCGAGCCCCGCCGCGCGACGCGCCGGCCAGACGCCGAACGCCACACCGACGAACGCAGAGAAGGCGAACGCGAGACCGATCGCCGTGGTCGAGACCTGCGTCGACCAGCCGGCGGTCTTGCTCATCAACGCCGCGCCGCCCGCGCCGAGAGCGATGCCGACCACGCCGCCGAGGACGCAGAGCACCACGGCTTCGATCAGGAACTGGAGCAGGATGTTGAACTTCGTCGCGCCGAGCGCCTTGCGGATGCCGATCTCGCGCGTGCGCTCGGTGACCGACACCAGCATGATGTTCATGATGCCGATGCCGCCGACGAGCAGTGACACCGCGGCGATGCCGGAGAGCAGGTACGTCATGACCTGCGTCGTCTCCTGGGTCGTCGCGAGAATGTCCGACTGATTGCGGATCTGGAAATCGTCCGGGAAGCCCTGCCGAATGCGGTGCTGGCGGCGCAGCACGCGCTGGATGTCGGCCATCGCTTCCGGAATCTTGTCCTCGGTCTCGGCGAGCGCGCTGATCGAGGCGAGACGGTCGGAGCCGTTGACCTTGAAGCGCGCCGTCTGGATCGGGACGAGAATCTGATCGTCCGGATTCTGGAAGGCGTTCGCCTGGCCCTTCGACGCGAGCGTGCCGATCACGGTGAACTGGTTGCCGCGAATGCGGACCGACTCGCCGATGATCGCGTCCGGCGTCGTGATGCCGAGGTTGTCGAGCACCGCCGAGCCGACGACGGCGACGCGCTGGCGGCCTTCATCGTCCGCCGCCGTGAACATGCGGCCGGCGGACAACGAGTACTTGCGCACCTCGAGGTAGTTCGGCGTCGTGCCGATCACCTGCGTGCTCGCGTTCTTGTTGCCGACGACGATCTGCTGCTGCGAGCGCATCTCCGGCTGCACCGCGACGAGCGTCGTCGCTCGCTCATCGACGGCCTTCGCGTCGTCGACGGTCAGGCGCTGCTGCGCGCCGGCGAGGGCGATGCCGCCGCCGCCGCCGCGCTGCTGGCCCGGATTCACGGTGAGCAGCGTCGTCCCGAGCGCGGCAATGCGGTCCTTCACCGCCTGCTGCGCGCCGGTGCCGAGCGCCACGACCGCGATCACCGCGCCGACGCCGATCACGATGCCGAGCATCGTGAGCAGCGAGCGGAGCTTGTTGGCCCTCAGCGCGCCGAGGGCGACGCTGATGATTTCTCCAATGAGCATTTGATCAACCGCCTCGACCGCCGCGCGCCGGACCACCGCCGCCGCCTGGCCCGCCGGGACCGCCGCCGGGGCCGTTCTGCCCGCCGAGCGGGCTGGCGTTCTGACGGAAGCGATCCTGCTGCTGCTGGCGCTGCGCCTGGAGCGCGAGCGCGCCGAGCATCACCACGCGCTCGCCTTCCTTGAGACCCGAGACCACCTCGGTGTAATCGAGGTTGCCCTGACCGAGCATGACGATGCGCGGATGGAAGACCGTCCGCGAGCTGTCGCTCACGAAGACCAGACCCTGACGCTGACGTACCGGACGCGAAGCGAACTCGTTGCCCGGCTGGAGGGCGCCCTGGCCGCCATTGCCGGCGTTGCCGCCATTGCGCTGGCCACCGTTGCCGCCGCCCATGTTCGCCGCCTGGCCACCGCCCTGCGCACGACGCGCGCAGGCGTTCGCGGTCCGCGCATCGAGGCCGAGGCCTTCGTAGATCGCGCGCATCTGGTCGTTGATCGCGCGCATCTCGGGGTTGCCGCGGTTGCCGCCGCCGAAGCCGCCCTGCTGGCCGCCGCCGTTCTGGCCACCGCTCTGCGCACCACCATTCTGACCGCCGCCGAAGCCGCCGTTGCGACGACGCGTGCTGTCACCGCCGGCGCCGCCGCCCTGACGCGGACGGTTGAAGCCACCACCGGTCGAATCATTGCCGCGACGATTGCCGCCGCCGAAGCCGGCCGGCATCATCGCGCGGAGCTTGGCGCGCAGGTCGTCGATCTGCTTCTTCTCCTTCGGGTGCGCCTTGAGCGCGTCGTCGATCTTCTTGCAGTCGGCATCGGAGACCTGCATGCCGCCACCGAAGCCGCCGCCCTGCCCGAAGCCGCCCTGCTGCTGAATGCGCGGATCCATCAGCGCGACTTCCCCGCCGGCGCTGCCGGTCGTGCCGGCGGCGGCACCATTGCCACCATTCCCACCGTTACCGCCGCCCCGACGACCAGCGCCGTTGCCGCCGCCGCGGTTGAAGCCACCGCGATTGCCGCCGGTGAAGCCCTGCGCGGCGAGCTCCTTGTTGATGCTGTCGGCGGCGAGGCCGAGCATCGCGCCCGTCGCCACCGCTTCGCGCACGTTCTTGATCGCGTCGTTCGGGACGGCGACCACGCCGTCACGCTCGTCGATCAGCACCGACACCTGGCCGTTCATGCCCGGGCGGAGCAGGCCTTCGCCGTTCTGGAGGTTCACGAGCACCGGGAACATCGTGACGTTCTGCTGGATCACGGCCTGCGGCTCGATCTTCTCGACGACGCCGCCGAAACGGCGATCGGGATAGGCGTCGACGGTGACGTTCGCCGGCTCGCCCGGATGGACGTTGCCGATGTCCGTCTCGTTGAACAGCGCGCGGATACGCACCGTGCCGAGGTTGGCCATCTGGACGATCGTCGTGCCGCCGCTCACCGAGCCGGTCGCCGATGCGATCACGGTGCCGACGGCGACGTTCTTCGTGATGATCGTGCCTTCCTGCGGCGCGCGCACCGTCGCTTCCTCGAGCGCCTGCTTGGCGATGTCGAGGTTCGACTTCGCGCTCACGACGTTCGACTTCGCCGTCTCGTAGTCGACGGCGATCTTCTCGTATTCCTGCGGCGTGATGACGCGCGCCTTGAACAGCTCTTCGTTGCGCTTCTTGTCTTGCTCGGAGACGGAGAGCCGCGTCTCGGCGGCGGTCAGCTGCGCCGCGGCCTGGTCGAAGCGGTTCTGCACGTCACGGGTATCGATCTGCACGATGAGATCGCCCGGCTGCACGCGCGTGCCCGTCTCGACCGGCATCTTGGTGATGACACCGCCCGCTTTCGACTTCACGTCGACGACGACGATCGGCTCGATGGTGCCGTTCGCCTGCGCATCGACGATGATGTCGCGCTTGGTGACCATCGCGACCTGGACCGACGGCGCCTGTTGTTTCTTCGCGCACGCGGCAGCGACGATGACGAGCGCCGCTCCGAAGGTTCGTCTCACTGGGTCTGTCTCCTGGATTCGGCCTGGAAGGGTGGCCGAGGATGGACGTGTTTGGCTATTAGATACTACGCAAGTCGAGTTACAGGCGCTGTATAGGATCGGGGAGCGGGGAGCGCGGATCGGGACTGTACAAAAGGAAAAAGGCTCGCCGAAGCGAGCCTTTCGTTGGGACCCTCTCGATCCCCGACTCTCGATCCCGATCCTCGATTACGGCAGATCCCGACCGACCGCCGCTTCGATCTGCGCGCGGGCGTTGCGGTAGGTGAGGCGGGCCTGGATGAGCTGCTGCTGGGCGTTCACGAGGTTCTGCTGCGACGTCAGGACGTCGAGCAGCGTGCTCGCGCCGAGGTTGTAGCGCTGCTGGACGACGCGGAGGTCTTCCTGGCTCGCGCGCACGTTGGTCTGCTGCACGCGCATCGCTTCCTCGGCGTTGTGCAGGGCGGCAAGGCCGGTGATGACGTTCTGCTGCGCCGCGAGGCGGGCGTCGCGCGCCGATGCCGCCGCGTTGTCGTACGAGATCTGCGCCGCCGCGATCTGGTTCTCGCGCTGGAAGCGATTGAAGATCGGATAATTGATGTTCACCGACACGCCGCGGCTGTACGGGAACGGGTTGCCGTTCAGGCCGTAGAACGCGCCGGCGCCGTTGCCGCCGACATTCGCGTTCGCGGTGATCGTCGGCAGGTACGCCGACTTCGCCGAGCGCTGCGCGGCCTGCGCCGAGTTCATGCTCGCTTCGGCGGCGCGAATCGTCGGGCCGCTGAGGGCGAGCTGCATCACGGAGGCGCTGTCGATCGGCGCGGCGACGTGATCGACCGTGTCGGTGAGCTGCGCGGTCAGGAAGTACGACGTGCCGACGAGGCGCGTCAGCGTGGCGCTCTGGGTGCGGAAGGTGTTCTGCGCCTGGAGCACCGCGAGCTGCGCGTTGCCGACCTGCACGACGCTGCGGAGCGAGTCGGAGACGTTGGCCGCGCCGGCGTTGACCTTCGCGATCGACGTCTGGAGCTGCTGCTGCGCCGTGGCGAGCTGCGCGCGCGCCGCGTTCTCGCTCTCCTTGGCGGCGAGCACGGCGTTGTACGCCTGCTTCACCTGGAGCGCGACGCTGAATTCCGTGTTGATGTTGTTCGCTTCGGCGGCGGCGACGTTCGCGCGCTGCGTGCGGACGTCGGCGAACATCTTGCCGGCGTCGAACAGCGTGATGCCCGAGTTGAGGCCCGTGCTGTACGTCCACGCGCCGGTGAAGTCGACGAGCTGACCGCTCTGGCCAAGACGCTGGCCGGCGCTCTTCGTCTGGCCGGCGGTCGCGGTGAGGGTCGGGTACATCGCGGCCCGCGTCGCGCGCAGCGTGTTGTTCGCCGTGCGAATGGCGTTGTCGGCGGTGATGTTGGAGACGTTGTTGTCGTTCGCCAGTCGGAGGGCGTCGGCGAGCGAGATCTGTCGGAAGGTCGTATCGGTCATCGCCGGCTGCTGCATCTGCTGCGCGCCGAGGAGGGCGGGGGCGGCAGCGATGAGGGCGATCAGTTTGCTACGCATGTTCGCTTGGGCTCCTTGGCCTGCTCGGCATCGCGCCGGGCACGCATTTCCTTGTCGAGTGCTTCGAACTTCTGCAACTGGTCCTTGGTGAGCACCGAATCGCGCTCGGCCTGGAAGCGGGCCTTGAGCGAATCGAGAGAGTTCTTCTGAGGAGTCAGCAGGGCGCGGATCGCGCAGTCGCGCTGGAAGGCCAGCGAATCGAGCGCGTTGCGCTGCGTCGGGGACAGTCCGAGCTCGTCGTAGAACTTGGCGCGCGGACCGTAGTTGGCGGCAAACTTCTCGTGGCCGATGTAGCGGTCGGCGGTAAAGCCGACCGCACCACCGACGAGCAGGGCCCCGAGGACGAACATGAGCGCCTGCTGCTTGGTGCGCTGCATCGTGACTCCGGGTTAGCGGCCGAACAGGAAGCGGATTCGCGCTTCCCGCTCGTCCTGAAGAGACGGCCGAATCGCGGTCGAAACCGGGACGGCCGGAGCGGACAGCATGCTGTCCGTCGCAATCGCCTGCTCGGCCTGATGGGCGCGGAACATCGCGACCCCCGCGGCGAGCAGTAGTACAGCGGCAGCCGCGACCGCCGGGCGCACCCAGCGATCGAGCTCCGTCCACCAGCCGAGCTCCACGTCGGCGACCCGCGCCATGATCCGCGCTTCGAGCTCGTTCCAATACGCATCACTCGCCGGGGCGGCATAGAGCGAGCGGAGCCCGCGCACCACCTCTTCGTCGTCGTGATTGAACAGTCGAATGTCGCTCATAGGTCGCTCCGTACGTCCTTCAAAAGGCGCCGAAGCGCCGCTCGCGCATGGTGGAGATCCGAACGGGCCGTACCCTCTGGGATCCCAAGCATGGCGCCAATTTCTCCGTGTGTAAAGCCTTCTAAATCGTGCAGGACGATCACCGATCTCTGACGGTCGGTGAGCTTGGTCAGCGCGACATTCAGGCGCCTTCGCAGCTCGTCCGACTCACCCGGATCCCGGAATGGCATGGGAACCGTGTCCGGCAGCTCGTCCGCGTCGCGGACTTTCCGCCGCCGCACCAGATCGAGCGACGCGTTGGCCATGATGCGGTACAGCCAGGCGCCGAACGGCTGATCGGGAAGGAAGCGGTCCAGCGCCTTGAAGGCGTGCAGAAAACCTTCCTGAACCGCGTCCTCCGCGTCCTCGTGCGTGAGCACGATCGCGCGGCATACGGCATAGGCTCGACGCTGGTGCTGCCGCACGAGCGCAGCGAACGACTCGCTGTCTCCGTGCTGAGCAGCGACTACAAGCGCTCGTTCTTCCGCTCTGGCGTCACTCGGTGACGGCATGCGGAACGGCGTATCGATTGTAATCGCAGTGGCCATCGAGACGGTGCCGGTATCCACATTCCATAACGGACGGGTCCCGGCAAACGTTGGCCGCGCAAAGGTCGACTCCCACGACGGTTACCTGTCGCGAAACGGGGGTCAGGCGACCGCCACGCCGCCCAAACCGAGCGCGTCGGCGTTGCGGCGCATGGCGTCGATCACGAACTGGATGTGCCCGGCCATGTCACCGTCGACGCCGAGCTCCTTGGCGCCCAGCATCACGTCCTCTCGGCTCACGCCCTTCGCGAAGGCCTTGTCCTTCATCTTCTTCATCACGGACTTCGCATCGACGTCGTGCACACTCTTCGTCGGCTTCACGAGCGCCGTCGCGGTGATCAGCCCGGACAGCTCGTCGACAGCAAACAGCGCCTGTGCCATGCGCGAGGTGCGCGGCACGCCGCTGTAGATCGCGTGGCCCATGATCGCCTCGAGAATGTCTTCCGGCCAGCCGCGCGCGCGAAGGATCCGCACACCCTCGGCGGGATGCTCTTCGGTCGCCGAGCGGTTGGGGTTAGGAAAACGCTCATAATCGAAGTCGTGAATCAGGCCGGCGAGCCCCCAACGCTCCGGATCCTCGCCGAAGTGCTCGGCGTAGGCGCGCATGGCCGTCTCGACTCCGAGCATGTGCTTGCGGAGCGATTCGCTGGCGGTGTACTCGTGCATCAAAGCGAGCGCATCGGTGCGCGTCGGCAGACCGTTCGACGTGGCAGGGGCTGTCATGCCACCAATATACTGTCGCGCGTGTCCGGGGTTTCAGTCACCGGAACGGCCCGGGCGGGGGCCGGCAGGCGAACCGTGAGCCGCGCCCCGCGCGGGCTCATCCCTTCGCCCGTTCCGCGGTTCTCGGCGACGATCGTCCCGCCGTGCTGCTGGACGATCCCCATCGACACGGAAAGGCCGAGCCCGGTGCCCTGGCCCATCGGCTTGGTGGTGAAGAACGGATCGAAGATCTGCGACAGCGTCGACGGCGGGATTCCCGGACCATCGTCCTCGACGACAATCGCGAAACCGTTGGGCTCCTCTCTACCGGTCATCCAGACGTTCCCGCCGCGTCCCGCCGCCTGCGCGGCGTTCATCACCAGGTTGGTGACGACCTGTTCGATCCCGGTCTGATCGACGTGGATCGCGTCGAGCGCGGCGACGTCGACGTGCAGCTCGGCGCCCAGCTCGCCGATCTGCGGCGACAGCGTCCGCGCGATCTGCCGGAGCATCGTCTCGGGACAGACGGGCGCGCGCGAGACTTCCCGGCTTCGGACGAAAGTGAGCAGGTCGCGCACGATGCCGCGCGACCGGCGCGCCTGCTGCACGATGATGGTGAGCGCTTCCGCTTCGTCGTGGGGGCGGTCGCTAGAGAGCATCTCTTCGGCGAAGAGGAGAATCGCCGAGAGGGGATTGTTCAACTCGTGCGCGACGCCGGAGATGAGCTGGCCGACGGCGGCGAGCTTCTCCGCCTGCCGCAGCGCGCGCTCGGTGTCGCGCAGGTGGGTGACGTCCTCGACGTAGCCGTCATAGTGCACGACCTGGCCCCGGGCGTCGTGCTGGGCGTAGACCCAGAGCCGGACGATGATCTGGGATCCGTCTCGGCGGAGCCAGAGTGCGTCGAACGGCTTGCCCTCGGCCAGGCCGCGATGTTCGTTGAGCAGGCGCCGGCGATGTTCCGGACTTTCGTAGAGGATGCCGATCCCTCGCGCGTACAGCTCGTCCGCCGTGTAGCCGACCATCGCGCAGAGGGCGGGATTCACCGTCATGAATCGTCCATCGAACGTCACGCGATAAATCCCGTAGGGGGAGTTATCGACGACGGACCGATACCGATCGTCGTGCAAGGGCAGTGAGTGTCGAGGTGAAGAGGCGGAGGGATCGAGCGGCGCGGTTGCCTCGGCATTTGGGACGATCTGGGACTAAATAGGAAACAGGTGTTATGACTCATCTGCGGTCGATCGAGGTGCGGAAGACCGCGAAGCGCGACGTCAATCGGTTCCCATTTTCCGTTCCGGTGATTCGCGAGCTCGATGCGCTCGCGTTCGACGCGCCGGTGACGTTTCTCGTCGGCGAGAACGGCTCGGGAAAATCGACGCTGCTCGAGGCGATCGCCGCGGCCGCGGCGCTGCCGACGGTCGGCAGCGAGTCGATTCAGCACGACGCGACGCTCGACGCGCAGCGCTTTCTGGGGAAGTGTCTCAAGCTGACGTGGAGCCGTCGCGCGCTCCGCGGCTTCTTTCTGCGCGCCGAAGACTTTTTCGGCTTCACGAAAGCACTGGCGAAGCAGCGCGCCGAGCTGCTCACGCGGCTCGCCGAGATCGACGCCGAGTACGGCGAAGGGCGCGACTACGCCCGCGGCCTCGCCCGTCTTCCGGCGATGACGTCATTGCACGACATGGAGCAGCGCTACGGCGTCGATCTCGACGCCAACTCGCACGGACAGAGTTTTCTGAAGCTCTTCCAGTCGCGGTTCGTGCCCGACGGACTGTATCTCCTCGACGAACCCGAAGCCCCGCTGTCGCCCCAGAGCCAACTGGCGCTGATTTCGATGATGCGCGAGATGGTCGGGCAGAACGCCCAGTTCATCATCGCGACGCATTCGCCGATCCTGCTCGGGTATCCGGACGCGAGGATCTATTCGTGCGATTCAGTGCCGGTGAAGGCGGTGCCGTTCGAGGAGCTGGAGCATGTGGTGATCACGAGAGAGTTTTTGAATGGGCGGGAGAGGTATTTGAGGCATCTCTAGCGCCGCGCGTTGCGCGGCGCGGAGGGGCCGGCTGGGGGGCCGCGGACGAGGCTGACGGCGTTCGGCGGGTGGGGGGGGCGCTACGTGTGGCGCCAGTTCTCCGGCGAGACGCGGCCGCACTGGACGCAGGGGGGCGACTCGTACCCCGGCCGCGACGCGTCGCGCGACGCGGTCGTGGGCGCGGACGGGCAGACCTACGTCTCCGACCAGGCG
>CBHWBX010000071.1:0-12806 GCA_966111935.1 uncultured Gemmatimonadaceae bacterium | reverse complement strand
CGCGATCGCCAGCAGCTGCGGCATCGGCTCGAAGGGCTTGCCCTGGTAGTCCGGATCGAGGCCCGCGCACACCACGCGCAGCCCCTTGGCGGCGAGCGCCTCGACCACGGCGAGCACCTCCATGCCGAGGAACTGCACCTCGTCGATGCCCACCACCTCGGTGTCTGGCTTGAGCATCTGGAGGATCTGATCGGCGCGCGTGACCGGAGTGGCGATGATCTTCAGCTGCGAGTGGCTCACCACTGCGAGCTCGTCGTAGCGGTTGTCGATCTGCGGCTTGAAGACCTGGATCTTCTGCTTGCCGTAGAGCGCCCGCTTGAGGCGGCGAATGAGCTCCTCGGTCTTGCCCGAGAACATGGAGCCGCAGATGACTTCGATCCAGCCGGCGCTCGCTCCGGAGAAGTAGCCGTCCGAGATCACTCGCGATCTCCGCGGCGTGGCGGACGGGGACGACGCTCCTCGCGCCCGCCGCGACGATCGTCGCCGCCACGCTCGCCCCGATCGCCACGCGGCCCACCACGCGGGCCTCCGCGCGGCGCGCCGCGGCCCGCGCGCTCACCGCGGTCGCCACGCTCCGGGCGATCCCCACGCTCGCCGCGCTCACCACGGCCTTCGCCGCGCGGACGCGACCCGCGGTCCGGGCTCTCGTCGCGGCGCACCACGGCGCGACGGCCCTTGATCGTCGTCCCCGTGACCTTCTCGATCAGCGTGTCCGCGACGTTCGGCGACACCTCGACGATCGAGAACGACTCGCGAATCTCGACCTTGCCGAGCTCGGAGCTGCTCACGCCGCCCTGGTTCGCTAGCGCGCCGACGAGATCGCCGGCCCGCACACCGTCGCGGGCGCCGACCGTCACGAACAGGCGCACCATCTCGCCCGCGGCGCCGGTACGCTGCGTCGCCGGAATCGTCGCGAGTGCCGCACGCATCGCGTCGCGCTCACGCTCGAGCAGCAGCAGCGCCGCGGCGGCGATCTCGGTGCCGTCGTAATCGTCGAGCAGCGGCTCGATGTTCAACAGCGCGCGACCGAACTTGCCTTCGTCGAGCACGGCGCGCAGCTCGGCGCGCACGCGCTCCTCGGTGTCGCGCGCACGCAGACCGGCTTCCGGAAGGGTGCGCGGCTTCACCGAACCGCCCGCGGCGAGCGTGCGCAGGCTGGTGACCTGGCGCGGCTGCACGAGCGCGATCGTGCGCGAGGCGGCGCCCGCCGCTTCGGCGAGCTCCTCGCGCGACGCCGGCAGATCGTACAGCACGACGAGATCTTCGCCCGGCGCCGCGGTCATGCCGACGCGAACGCTCCCCTCGGCGCCGTAGCCGATCGAGCGCAGCAGATCATTCACTTCGTCGATGCTGTCGCGATCGCGGACGAACACCGTCGCGGACTTGGGATCGGTGTCATCGAGGAGGCGGCGCAGCGTCGCCAGACGGCTGCTCGACGACACGCTGACGTACTCGATCGGCGTCGGCTTGCCTTCGCCGGCGGTCGCGACGCGACGCGCGCGGCGGGCATAGCGCTCGACCAGCTCGTCGATTTCGGCGGTCGCTTCCGACGTCACGATCGCACGGGCGGCGTCCTTCGACACCTCGGCCATCACGCTCTCGAGCGCCGAGCCCTGGTCGCGGGCGAGGAGCTCGTCGGCCCAGGCGATGCAGACCGAACGGACGCCGTCCACCTTGATCGCGGCGGCGCGCAGCATCTCGAGGATCGTCGACGCCGTCCCGGCCAGGACCTGCGGCGCGCGGATCCTGGCGAGACGGGTCGCGCGGGCGGCGGACGTCGCGGCGAGCACCTGGATGGAGCGTCCATCGAGGAGCTTCACAGCGCTCGCCGATACAGCACCGGCCACGTCCGCGTCGGACGTGATCACCAGCAGCTGAATCTCGGGGCTCCCGTCGTCCACGCGGTCGAGCAGAGGGCCCAGGAACTGGGCGATGGATGCCCAGTCGTGCGGCATGACGTAGACGACGTTCTGATTCCGAGAGACGGATCCCGCCTCGCGCGCTTCCTGTTCCACCGTAGTGCCCCCAGCCTCGAAAAAAAGGATTTCAGTCGGACGTGAAGTATACCGTCTCAGGATGACAACGGGGGATTTTGGCGGTATATCACTCTCCGCAGTGCCGAGCTCGGCGCCGAGCCCGCCCTTCCAGCACGCCAGGGAGAGGATCGTGAAGATTGCCGTCCAGCTCCAGCCGGTGTCGGGGGTGCAGCCGCGGGTGGAGTATCGGTGGGATCCCGATACCGAGATTCTTTCGGCGCGGCTCACGCCGATCGTCGAGGCGGGGCAGGGGATGTCCGGCTCGGTCGGGCTCGAGGGGAATGACGGGTCGTGGGTGATCCTCGACGTCACTTCGGGGGACATCGCCGGCGTCGAAGTGGCGGTGTGGCCCGAGGTCCGGCGTCTCGCCACGCTCGCGCCGCCCTCGCCGGTCGAGGATGCGCGCGTAATTGTGCCCTTGCGTCGATCGCAGCCGGAGATCGCGACGCTCGAGATGAGCGCCCACCTGGTCGCCGAGGCCGACCAGGCGCAACGGACGTTTCACTTCCGGCTCGGGAAACCCCGGGCGGCGAATACCGTGCGGGTCGCACGCGATCTGCTTCTCGACGTCGATGAAAAGAGCCAGATTTCAGGTCTGTGGCTTCTGAACGTTCCACCCTGTCCGACCGAGTCGTGATCACAACCATCGTTCTCATTCACGTCGAGCCGTCGCTCATCCCGACCGCCGCGAACATGCTGGCCGGCGTGGACGGCGTCACCGAGGTGTACTCCGTCTCCGGTGACTGGGATCTCGTGGCGATCGTGCGCGTTCCCGAGTACGACCAGATCGCGCGCGTCGTGACCGAGATCTTCCCCACGGTCCCCGGCATCCAGCGCACGCAGACGCTCACCGCGTTCCGCGCCTACTCGAAGAAGGACCTCCAGCAGGCCTGGGACATCGGCGTCGAGTGAACGCCGCCGGAGGATCCTCGGAGCCGCGCGGCCCGCAGGATCATTTCTCGGGCGTCGCCGGCTCGTACGCGGCATTCCGCCCGACGTATCCGCGCGAGCTGTTCGACTTCATCCTGTCGATCGCGCCCGGGCGTGCGGTCGCCTGGGAGGCGGGCGCCGGCAGCGGCCAGGCGACGCTCGCGCTGGCCGAGCGATTCGATCGCGTGATCGCGACCGACGTCAGCGCCGAGCAGATCGCGCGCGCGCCGCGGCGTGAGAACGTCGAGTGGCACCTGTCGCCGTCGGAAAGCGTGCCGATGATCGCCGACCACACGGTCGATCTGGTCGCGGTCGCGCAGGCGCTGCACTGGTTCGACTTCGAGCGATTCTACGCCGAATGCCGCCGCGTCGCCGTGGAGAATGGCGTGCTCGTCGCGTGGTCGTACGGCGCGCCGACGATGGACGGCGATGTCGGACGGCTGCTGCGCGAATTCATGTACGGCCCCGACGCGATCGGGCCGTACTGGCCGCCGGAGCGCGAGCACATTCACGCGGAATACCGGACGATTCCATTCCCGTTCGAGCGCATCGACGCGCCGCGCTTCGATCTGGTGCAGGAATGGACGCCGGCGCAGGTCGGGGGCTATCTGCGCAGCATGTCGGCGACGGCCGAGTATCTGAAGACGCACACTGACGATCCGGTGATCGCGTTCGACCGCGCGGTCGCTGAAGCGTGGCCGGGGGGCGAGCCGCGCCGGATCTCGTGGCCGCTGTTCGTTCTCGCCGGCCGGATCGCACGTTAACGTGGGAACGATGACTTCGGCCACTGCTCCCAGTCTTACGCCGCACTCTGTCGGCCGGCTGCTCGCCGCGATCTTTCCCGGCGCCGACGCGGTCAGCGGCGAGCGGCCGCTCGAGCTCACGATCGAGCGCGCCGAGCCGCCGCGGCTCATCGATGCGCGCGTGATCGAAGGGCACGAGCTCCGCGCCCGGCGCGTCTTCGAGCCGCCGACGGTCGCGATCGCGGCATTCCTCGACGGACGGCAGAGCAGCGAGGTCGTGACCTATCGTCCCGGCGGCGTGCCGGTCGTCCTCGGCACCGTCGGCGCGGTGATCCGCGAGCGTCGCAATCAACGGCTCTACACCTGGACGCATCGCGTCGAGCGTGCGCTGTACGCGTCGAAGGCGCACCTTTCGTCGGCGGACTGGCGTTCGCTCGAGGGGAGCGGTATCCCATTGCGCGACACGAGCGACGGCGACGACGCACCGGTGATCTCGCATCCGCTCGCGCTCGGCGAATCGGCGGTGCATCGGGTGCAAAAGGATCGCGAGCGGCTCGAGGCGACGCTCGCCGCCGAATGGTGTGGGCGGGAAAGCCGTCCACTGCTCATCGACGGCGGGATCAGCGGCACGGAGTCGGTCGCGCGGTCGGCCTGCGCGGTCGGCGTCATCAAGAGCCATCGCACGCTGTATGCACAGGGCGACGCGCTGTCGACGGTGCTGCATCTCGGCGCGGCCGAGCGATCGAGCGTGCTGCTCGTGACGTCGCCGAAGCGGACGAGCGTCGCGAGCTGGTACCTGCGTCTGCGCGATCAGCGCGGCCACGACCCGATGTGGGGGCTGGTGCGCGTCGAGGTCGCGGCGCCGACGGCGGGGCGCGAGGATGACATCACGAGTCGCGCCGACGAAGTTTCGCGCTGGATCCTCGCCGAGGCATCGCCGGTGGCGCTGCCTGATGGACGATGGGACAAGATGGTTTATGGAGTTCGAGACTGTGAAGAATTTCTCCGCGCGGTGATGTGATGAGCGATCCCACGACCTCATCGGTGCACACCACGCCGCTCGGCCGCGTCGTTGCGACGGAACGCAGGCCGAACACGCCGCACGAGTTTCATTTCTGGACGGCGCTCGATTCGCCGGTCGGCATCGGCACGATCGTTCGCGTCGAAGGCGCGCTGCCGGTGGGCGGCCAGATTCCGCAGATCTACGGCATCGTCGTCGAAGGATTCAGCTACACGGATCTGATGACGCCGATCCACGACATGCTCGGGCACGACGGCACGCCGGGCGCGGCGTCGCTGTCGGCGACGCAGCGCGCGGAGATCCGACTGTACACCGCCGCCGTCCTGCGCCAGCTCCCCGAGGAGCCGCTGCAGCCGGTGCCGATGGGCCAGGTCTATCTCGCCGACGACAATGACGTCGCCGTGGCGCTGCGCATGGACGGCTACCTGAAGGAGGGCTCGCGGACGGGCATTCCTGTAGGCGTCTACAGGGCGGGCGGAACGGACGCGCCGATCTACCTCGACGCCGACTTCCTCCTCGGACCCGAGGCGGCGCACCTGAACATCACCGGTGTCTCTGGTCTCGCCACCAAGACGAGCGCGATCGAGTGGATCATGAGCTCGATCTTCACGCACTTCCCCGAGAGCAAGGGCTCCGTCGCGGCGATCGCCTTCAACGTCAAGGGCCCCGACCTCTGCTTCCTCGATCAGCCCGGAGAGATCAGCGCCGAGGATCAGGCGCTCTACGACAAGTGCGAGGTGAAGCCCGGTCCCTTCGAGAAGGTGCAGTACTTCGCGCCCTTCAAGTCGGACGGCATCTCGCTCAACACGCTGCGCTCGAACGAAGCGCTGCTGCACAACGTGTCGTCGCTCACGTGGGGGCTGCGTGAGGTGCTGCAGTACGCCGAAGTCCTGCTCAACAAGGACGACGTCGACGCGAAGGCCGACGCGCTGATCGACTTCATTCGCGAGCGCATCGTCGACCGCGAGTTCAGCGATCCACTGCTCGGTACGAAACGGTACCTTGTCCGCTCGTTCGCCGATCTCGAGGAATGGTTCCGCGACGTCCTCTCGGCGATGGAAGGGAAGAACGCCGACGGCTGGCGGACGCACCACGTCGCGACGATCCGCAAGGTCCGCAATCGCCTGTCGAACATCTCGACGCGCTGTGCCGGCCTGGTGACCGACGACGGCGCGGTGAGCGACCTTCCGTTCGGCACCTTCCAGGATCGAACGGTGTATGTGATCGACGTCGCCTCCCTCGAAGAGGACGCGCAGGATCTGATCTTCGCGCGCGTTGTCACGAAGCTCCGCGAGCACCTCGAGAAGCGCGACCTCGGCGTCAATCACGTCATCGTGTTCGTCGACGAGCTGAACAAGTACGCGCCCAACGACGGGCAGGAGACGTATGTCCGGAAGATGCTGCTGGACCTTGCCGAACGCGGCCGCTATCTCGGGCTCGTGTTGTTCAGCGCGCAGCAGTTCCGCTCGCAGGTCCATCGGCGGGTCGTCGGCAACTCGGGCACGGCGCTCTACGGCCGCATGGACGCCGACGAGCTCGCGACGCCCGGCTACGCGGTCCTGAGTCCCGCCGTGAAGACGAAGCTCGCGACGCTCGAGAAGGGGCAGCTCATGGTGCGCCATCCGCACTTCACGCAGCCGATCTTCGTACGCTTTCCGCGTCCGTCGGTCATGCGTGGACGCGACGGCGCCGAGCGCTTCCCACAGGCGGTCGACGTCGATCTCGACGCCGCCGTGCTGCGCAGCCTGCGCACGCTCGATCCCTCGCTCACTCTGGGCTGGGTGCAGCAGGCGATCGGCATTCGTGAGGACGAGGACGTGATCCGCGCCCGCAACGCGACGCTGCGCGAGCGTCCGGCCGATGTGAAGAAGTTCTTCCTGGCGCAGCTGCGGCCGGTGGTCGCGCCGCAGACGGCGACCCGTCCGGCGGCGCCCGCCGTTCGTTCCGCTCCGATCGACGATCCGTACGGATTCTGACGCTGGCCATGCGGTTGCTGCATCTCTCATCGTTGCTCGCGGTGGCGCTCACCGTGGTCGCGCCGAGCGTCTCGACGGCGCAGAGCGTCGTGCTCCAGATCAAGCCGCGTCAGGGCGACACCCTGCGCATGCGGCTCGATCAGGAGAGCGAGATGTCCGGCGTGCGCAAGACCGCGAGCGGCGAGTCGAGTGCGATGGTGCTCACGACGATGAGCATGTTCTCGCGCGCGATCATCCAGTCGGCCGACGAGCGTGGCACCGTGGTGCTCGCCGTCACCGACTCGGTGCGGCTCATGACGAGCGATGATCACTCGCGCGGTGCGGCGCAGCAGGCCGAGGCGCAGCTGCGTGGGCAGAAGAGCCGGTTCCGCGTCACGCCCGACGGCACCGTGGGAACGGTGGACGACGCCGACGCCAGCCGCGAGATCGCCCAGGTGGTCTCGCTCATGCCGGCGACCTTTCCGAAGAGCGCGATCCGAGTCGGCGAAAGCTGGATTCGCGAGATGGCCATCCCCGCGGGGATGCAATTGGGGGCCCAGCTCTCCGGCAAGCTGCACGTGACTTTTCGCCTCGATTCGCTGACGCACGGCGGCGACTGGGCCTACGTATCGATGCGCGGCGAGATGCAGCCGGCTACGGGGCCGGGAGCGTCGTCGCACGTCCTCGAGCGCGGCGTGGTCAACGGGACGATGCTGGTGGACAAGAAGCGGGGCTGGCTGACCGAGTCCTGGTTCAACATCGTCGTGAACTCGCTCCAGAACTTCGCCCCGGCGACCGGCGTGCTGTCGATGCGTCTGCAGACGCGCATCACGCAGCACATGCATACCGTCGAACGGCGTTAGATTACTGTCATTGCGAGCGCGCGCGCGCCGTGACGGTTATAATAGCCGCAGGCCCCTGGTGCATAGTTACGCTCGCCAACACGGCTACCGGCAATATACACGGCTGACTCCCACCGGTATCAACCAGCGGGAAGCCGACGTTGCCGCGACCTTTCGCACGGCCGTCGATCGCATCATCGCACTGAGGCCGGAGGCGGTCGTCGTCGCCGGCGACATCTTCCACAGCGTTCGGCCGACGAACCAGGCGATCCTTTGGGCGTTCCTGCAGTTCTCGCGGCTGCGGCGTGAGCTGCCCGACGCCGCGATCGTGCTCGTCGCCGGCAATCACGACACGCCGCGTCTCGCCGAGACGGGGGGAATCCTCCAGCTGTTCGCGCAGCTCGGCCTCGAGGTCGTCGATCGCGAAGCGCGGCTGATCCGCTTTTCGCATCTCGAGCTCTCCGTCCTCGCCATCCCCGGCGGGCCGGGCGTCACGAAGCCGGCGTTGATCTGCGACCCCGAGTCGCGCTTCAATGTGCTCGTCGTCCATGGTCGTGTTCCCGGGGCGATCCCCGAGCTGCCCGGCTACGAGGTCGCGTCGATCGAGTACACGCGCGCCGAGCTGTCTTCGGCGGAGTGGGACTACGTCGCGCTCGGCGACTACCACGTCCATCATCCGGTCGGGAAGAACGCGTACTACAGCGGGTCGCTCGAGTACACGAGCCTGAATCCCTGGCGCGACCTCGACGAGGAGCGGGACGGCGGCGTGAAGGGGAAGGGCTTCGTCGAGCGCGATCTCGCCACGGGGACGCACACCTTCCACCACGTTCCGGGCGCGCGCCAGCTGCTCGATCTCGCGCCCGTCCAGGCGCGCGGACTGACGCCGGCGGACATCGACGCGCGCATCCGCACCACGGTCGACGGCGTGAAGGGCGGGATCGACGACAAGGTCGTGCGCCTCATCGTGCGCGACGTCAGTCGGCAGGTCGCACGCGAGCTCGATCACAAGGCGATCCGCGAGTACAAGCGCCGCGCGCTGAACTTCCATCTCGACATTCGCCGGCCGGAGCTGTTCAAGCGCGAGTCGGCGGCCGGCGCTCCAGGGCGCCGCGTCGAGCTGCGTGAGATCGTCGCCGAGAAGGTCCGCGCGCGTCCCATCGACGCCGACGTCGATCGCGAAGCGCTCGTGACGCGCGCGGTGTCATACGTCGACGAAGCGCAGGCCGCGGCCACGGCGGCGCCGTCACTCGTCGCGGAAGCCTGATGCGGATCAACAGTCTCCGCCTCTCGAACTTCCGGCAGCATCACGATACGTACATCGAGTTCGCCCCCGGAATAACCGGAATCATCGGTCCGAACGGGTCGGGCAAGTCGACGCTGCTCGAGGCGATCGCCTGGGCCCTTTATGGCATGTCAGCCGCGCGCGGCAATCGCGATTCGATCCGCTCGTATCGCGCGTCCGGCAAGGCACCGGTCAAGGTCGAGCTCGACTTCGAGCTCGGCGGCCATCGCTACGTGGTCTCGCGCGGACTCACCTCGGCCGAGCTCTATCTCGACGGCGCCGCGGCACCGATCGCGACGTCGATCAGCGGTGTCACCGAGCTGCTGACGCGCCGGCTCGGGATGAACCGTGAAGAGTTCTTCAACACCTACTTCACGGGACAGAAAGAGCTTGGCGTGATGGCGGCGATGGGCCCGGCCGAGCGCGCCAAGTTTCTCTCACGCGTGCTCGGCTACGAGCGCCTGCGCGACGCGCAGGATCTCGTCCGCAAGCGCAAGAACGCAATTGAATCGGAGACGAAGGGTCTTCGCGCGGGGATGCCAGAGCCCGAGATGGTCGTCCGTGCGCTCGCCGATGCCGAGCATCGCGTGACGGCGTCGGAGTCGGCGGTGGCGTCGGCGAACGCATCGCGCGCCGCCGCAAAGACGTCGCTCGAGGAGATCGAGCCGCGCTGGGAAGCGATGCAGCGCGAGCGCGAGGCGTTGCTCACGCTCGTCGCCGAGCAGCGCGTCGCCGAGAACGAGCAGGCGGCGCGTGAGCGCGATGCGATTCGTCTCGACCGCGAATATGGAGAAGTTGCCGAAGCGCGCGAGGAGCTGACGCGCATCTCGGCGGAGCTGGCGCCGTTCGCACCGCTCCAGGAAGAGCTGCGCGAGCTCGAGCGTGCGTTCAACGAAGAGTCGCGGCGGAAGACGCTCGCCGACACGGTCCGCACGCTCGGCGAGGAGATCGCGACGCTCAACGAGCGTCGCGCGAAGATCGAGACCGCGCCGACGCTCGAGATCGAGACGACCGACGAGCTCGCGCGCGCCCGCAAGGAGCTCGAACAGACCCAGGGGTCGTTCGAGAAGAGCCACGCCGACTGGGTGCGCGATCAGACGGAGGCGGCGACGAAGCGAGACGCGCTGCGCATCCAGCTCCGCGACACCCAGGAGCAGCGCGACCAGATCGTGAACCTCGGCGAGGACGGGCCATGCCCGATCTGCACCCGTCCGCTCGGCACGCACATGCGCGAAGTGCTCGACGAGTTCAATGCGCAGATCGAGACGATCAAGCAGAACGGCCAGTATTTCCGCCAGCGCATCGAGCAGCTCGCGGCGATGCCCGCGGAGATCGCGACGCTCGACGAGCGGCGGCGTGAGCTGACCGAGCAGGTCGCGAAGCTCGACAAGCGTCTGACGCGCGTGCAGGCGGCCGTCGCCGAGCTCGTGACGATCGATCGCGATCTCGCGACGAAGCAGGCCCGCCATGCGTCGCTCTCCGCCGAGCTCGCGACGATCGCCGTGGTCTACGATCCGGCGCGCCACGCGACCGTCCGCGCCGAGGTGCAGCGTCTCACGCCGCTCTCGTCGCGCGCCACGAAGCTCTCGGCGCAGATCGAGCGCGAGCCGCAGCTCGCCGAGGAGCGGAGCCGCGTGCAGGCGGCGCTTGCGCAGATCCGCGCGCGCGTCGGCGAGCTCGCGGCGCGCCGTGCGACGATGGCCTTCTCCGAAGAGACGTTCGCCGACTTGCGCGGCCGCTATGATCGCGCGGCCGAGTCGTTCCACTCCGCCGAGCTGGCGGTCGTGAAGGCGACGTCCGATCTGGCGGGGGCGCAGCAGGCGCGCAAGGCGGCGCAGCAGGCGCGGGAAGAGCTGGCGCGCGCCGAGGCGCGGCTCGCCGATCTGACGCGCGAGCGTCGACTGCACGAGGAGCTCGACCGCGCGTTCGGTGAGATTCGCACGGATCTCAACCAGGAGATGCGGCCGGAGCTGTCCGATCGCGCGAGCACGTATATCCGCGAACTCACTGACGGCCGGTACTCCGAGATCGAGCTCGACGATCAGTACAACATCATCGTCCTCGAGGACGCCATCCCGAAGCCGGTGATCTCCGGCGGCGAAGAGGATCTGGCGAACCTGGTCCTCCGGCTTGCAATCTCAGAGATGATCGCGGAACGGGCAGGACAGGCGTTCTCGCTGCTCATCCTCGACGAAGTGTTCGGCTCGCTCGACGAGACGCGCCGCCATAACGTCGTCGATCTGCTGCGGCGACTGCAGGACCGGTTCGAGCAGGTCATTCTGATCACGCACATCGACAGTGTGCGCGAGGGACTCGATCGCGTCGTGATGGTGCGGTACGACGAGGAATCCGGGTCGTCGCGCGTGCACGTCGAGTCGGGCGGCGAAGCGCAGCTCGATCTCCAGGCCGGAGCAGCCGACTGATGGCGACATCGCGTTCGTGGCGGCAGCACCTCATCGACGGCCCCGTCCCGGCGCGGCTCGACGACATCGGCGAGCTGAACCAGGTATTCAGCGACGCGTTCACCGAGCGCTACCGGCGCGACGGTATGGTCGGTGTGCGTGTGCCGTACCTGAATCCGGCGATCTGGCGCTACGCGATCGAGGACGCCGCCGACGGCGCGATGCTCTGGCGCGACGAGCGCGGCCATGTCGTGGCCTTCAACATGGTCCATCGCTCGGGGATCGAAGGATGGATGGGGCCGCTCGCCGTGCGCACCGAGCAGCAGGGCTCGGGCACGGGGAAGGAGATCGTCACGCGTGGCGTCGAGTGGCTGAAGGCGCAGGGCGCGACCGTGATCGGGCTCGAGACGATGCCGCGGACGATGGACAACATCGGCTTCTACTCGCGGCTCGGTTTTCAACCCGGACGGCTCACCCTCACAACGACGGTCGACGCCGCGTACTCCGACGAGCCGGTGCGTCTATTGAGCCGGCTCTCGCCGGCCTCGCGCGCCGACGCGATCGCCGAGTGCCGCGCTCTGATCGATCGCATCCTGCCCGGCTACGATCACACGCGGGAGATCGAGCTCACCGCCGATCTCTCGCTCGGCGACACCGTGCTATGGTACGATGGCGATCGCATCGCCGGTTACGCGCTGGCGCACACCGTGCCGCTCGTCGAGGGCCGTTCGCGCGAGGAACTTCGCGTTCTCAAGCTGGTACTGGATGACGAGACGCGCTTCGTCGACCTCGCGCGCGCGGTCGCTGATTTCGCGCGACGCAGCGGCACCCGCCGCGTTGCATTGCGCATGCAGGGCGAATTCCTCACTGCCTACCAGCGTCTGATCGCACTCGGCGGTCATGTGCGCTGGACCGATCTGCGGATGTCGCTTGCCGGTTACACCGAGCAACCGCCACGCAGCGGGCTGGTCCTCTCGAACTGGGAGATCTAGCGTGTCTCGAACTCAGAGTCGTACGCTCGCAGGTGTGATGCTCGCCGCCGTCCTGTTGCTCAGCGGCTGCTTCCTGCGCAGCAAACCGGGTGAGGAGCCGGCGTATCGTCCGGATCCGATTCCGCTGCAGGTGAAGAACGAGAACTATCTCGACGTGAACGTGTTCGCCGTCGTCAACGGCTTGTCGCGGCGACTCGGCACCGTGAACGGCAACACGACGCAGAAGTTCAACATTCCATGGAACTTCGCGAACGGGCAGCCGATCACGATCACGGCGACGCCGATCGGCGGCTCGGGCTCGGCGACGAGCGGCGCGCTCCAGGTCGGGATCGGACAGATGATCGATTTTCGCGTCGCGTCGCTGCTACGTCAGAGCACCGCGAGCGTGCACGAGCCGGACGCCTGAGATCAGACGGGTGGTTTGGGGTGACGACGGTCACCGCGAACGACGATCCGCCAGATCACGACGAACACACCGACGGTGAGCAGCAGCAGACCCTTCATGGGGAGTCCTCCTGGGAATGACGAACGGGGAAGTCCCAGCTTAGGCCGGTGACTTCCCCGTTGTCTGCGAAGCAGTGGCTTATCGGGCCGCGTAGTACT
>CBHWBX010000070.1:0-13421 GCA_966111935.1 uncultured Gemmatimonadaceae bacterium | reverse complement strand
GTCGCCCTGCCCGTTGGCCTCTTCCATCCGGGACCGCGATCTCGACCCCGAGAGGAAGATCCCTCGCTGCGCTCGGGATGACGAATCACCTCAATGCCAAGGGGTCCTTCGCTGCGCTCAGGATGACGAGCGCCGTCACGCCATGTTGCGCAGTTCGCGCCCGGCGCGCCGTCTGGGATTTCGCGCCCAATGGGAGTTCGCGCCTTATGGGAGTTCGCGCCGTCAGATCACGCCCTTCGCGCCTTCACGCTGTCACACGAGCGCCGCAAACACCAACCACACCGCCATCACCAACCCGACCCCCACCTTCATCGCCGCCGCCGTCACGCGTCCGACCAACGCGCCCCAGGCAACCTTCGTCGCCGTTCCATGCTCTCCGGCGCGCGAGTACTCGAAAACGAACGCCCCGACAAACGCCCCCACGAACGCCCCGATCACCGATCCGACGACCGGCACCGGCACCCCGAGAAACGCGCCGACCATGCCGCCGATCACCGCGCCCCAGCCCGCGCGCCGCGAGCCGCCGTACTTCTTCGTGAAGCGCGCCGTCAGCACCCACTCGAGTCCCTCGGCGACGATCATCATCGCGCCGATCACTCCCACGGTGAACCAGCCGATCCCGCCCGCCGGCACGAGCAGCTTGTAACCGAGCGCGCCGCAGAAGATCACGAGCGTTCCCGGTAATCCGAACGGGATCATGATCAGTCCGAGCGCGATGATCGCCACGAGGGCAAGCAGTCCCATCAGCAGAGCTCCAGTACGGTTCGAGCAAGGACGCGCGCCGCGCCGGCGATGCCGCGTCCATCCATGTGCGCCAGCGTGTCGCGCGTCGTGTGGATCCTCTGCAACGTACGGATCGTGCCACGGCTGAGTGTCAGCGTCTCCCAGCCCGCCGCGCGGAGGGCAACGTGGTCGGTGAGAATGCCCGGGATCAGCCGCAGCACCCGCATCGCCTCTCCATTCTTCTCCGCGGCGGCGCGAAACGCCGACACGAGCCGCGACGGTGAGCCCCCCGAATACATCAGCACCAGCTCGCCGTCGTCATCGATGCTGTCGACGTTCAGCGCGACGCCCGGCGCCCGCTCCCGCGCCCACGCCGCCGCGCCGGCGAGCGCCCATTCCTCGGCGTCGCTGATCAACACGCCGATCGGCAGATCGGGCGGCAATTGCTCGATCGCCTCGAGCACCGTCGCGACGCCGCTCGCGTTGTCCAGCGTGCCGTGATTGCGCGCGCCGACCACCGAGAGCATCAGCGGCAGGCAGAAGAGCCACACGGCGGCGAGCAGCCACCGTGCATCGACGTCCGGGCGCAGATAGATCAGGGCGACGAAGGCGAAGACGCTCAGCGTCGAGCCGATCACGCCGATCACGCGCGTGATCATCGACACCGGCTGCCATTTCGAGTCGACGTGCGCGACGAGCCAAAGGCGCGGCGTCCCGCGTACCGCCTCGAGGTTCGTCGCCGTCGCCCGCAGGAACTGCCGCCCGCCCCACGACGCGAACACGGCGACGATCACCAGCGCGCCGAAGTAGCCGAGCGTCCGCGCGCCGGCGTGCGGGCCGAGCGCGTACAACCCCGTCGCCGCGACGGCGACGAGCGTTGCGACCATCGGCGTCGCCCACCCGCCGAGGAATTTTGCGAACTCGAATGGCCGTTTAGAGATCTCGAAACCGAGCGGCCCGAGCACCGACGCGCAGTACGCCTGCGCCGCGGCGGCCGCCGTCCCACCCGCCGGACGCGGCCGGTCGCCGATCCGCGCGAGGTGGGACGCCACGCCGATTACGCCGCGACCAGCTCCGACCGCAGCAGCTCGTCGACCACCGCCGACTGCGTCTCGTCGAGCGGCTGGAGCGGCGAGCGGAGCGCGCCGCCATGGAGCCCGACGCGATCCATCGCCGCCTTCACGCCGGCGACGCCGAGCTCACCGACGATCTTCGCGCCGAGAGGCGTGAAGCGCGCCTGCGCGGCTTCGGCGGCCGCGTGGTCGCCGCGGCGGTGCGACTCGTAAATGTCGAGCGCGATCGCCGGCGCGAACATCGACGCCGCGAGGATGCCGCCCGCCGCGCCGCTCATCAGCGCGTGGTGGAAGAGCTGCGCGCTCCCCACGACCACCGCGAACGAATCCGAGGCCGCGTTCAGGTACGAGGCGAGCAGCTCCTTGTTCCCCGAGCTGTCCTTGATCCCGATCACGTTCTTGTGCTGCGCCAGCTCGGCGACGAGCTGCGGCGCGAGCGCGAAATGCATGTACTTCGGGATGTTGTACAGCACCACCGGCACCGGGCTCTCCTCGGCGACCCGCGAGTAGTGCTGCATCAGCGCCGGGCCGGTCATCGCCGGGCCGTAGTAGTGCGGCGCGACGACGAGCACCGCATCCGCGCCGCGCTTCGCCGCCGCTTCCGTCAGCTTGAGGCAGGTGCGCGTCGATTCGGCGCCCGTGCCGACGAGCAGCCACTTGTCCTTCGGCGTCAGCTCGCGTGCCGCGTCGACGAGCGCCGAGCGCTCATCCTGGTCGAGGAGCGCCGCTTCGCCGGTCGATCCGCCGACGAGAACGCCGTTGAGCCCGGCCGCGAGATGCGAGCGCACGTTCGCCGCGAACGACGCGACGTCGAGCTCGCCCGTCCGGGCGTAGAAATTCGTGACGAGGGGGGCGAAGACGCCTTCGAGTTTCTTGGTCATTGTCCGAGAAAGTCCAGTCCGCTGCTTTGCAGTCCATCGAGCGTCGGCGCTCCCTCCGCGGGAGTCTGCTGCGCCGCGAGCTCCTCATCCGGTGGAATCTCGCTCGCGTCGACCGACTGCGACAGACGGGAGAACATCTTGAGCTTGAGCTCGAAGTCCGACGGGTTGGTCGCCGCCGCCTTCGCCGTCTCGAAGGTCACCTGGCCGCTCGTGACGAGGTCGGTCAGGCACTGGTCGAACGTCTGCATCCCGTACTGCTCGCGCCCTTCGGCGATGAAGTCCTTGATCTCGCCGATCCGCGTGCCGTCGAGGATCAGGTCCTTGATCGACGGCGTGTTCACCATGATCTCGGCGGCCACGGCGCGCCCCTTCCCGCTCTTCTTGGGGAGGAGTCGCTGCGAGATCACCGCGGTGAGCGTTTCGGCAAGACGGAGGCGCACCACTTCCTGCTCTTCGGGCGGGAACATCGCGAGCATGCGCATGATCGTGCTCGACGCGTCCGGCGTGTGGAGCGTCGACATCAGCAGGTGGCCGGTTTCGGCGGCCTTCAGCGCGGTATCGATCGTCTCGGCGTCGCGGAGCTCGCCGATCATGATCACGTCCGGATCCTGACGGAGCGCGGCGCGCAGCCCCATCTTGAAATCCATCGTGTCCGAGCCGATCTCGCGCTGGGTCACCGAGCAGCTCTTGTCCTTGTGCAGGAACTCGATCGGGTTCTCGAGCGTGAGGATGTGCCCGTTCATGTTGCGATTGATCGAGTCGATCATCGCCGCCATCGTGCTCGACTTGCCGGAGCCGGTGACGCCGGTCACGAGCACCATGCCGCGCTCGGCTTCGGCGATCTTCGCGAGGACCGGGGGCAGCCCGAGCTTCTCGAACGACGGGATCTCCCAGGGGATCACGCGCATGATGATCGAGAACGACCCGCGCTGCTTCATGATGTTCACGCGGAAGCGGCCGATCCCTGCGGCGGCCCACGAGCAGTCGTAGTCGAGGAGCTTGTCGACCCGGGCCTTGTCGTCCTCGTTGCTCATGAGGTGCAGGGCGATCGCCCGCGTCTGCTCGGGGGTCAGCGCCTGCTTCGTGAGGGGGACGAGGTCGCCGTTGATACGCGCGCGAAAGACGTCGCCGGCCTTGATGTGCAGGTCGGACGCGCCCCGGTCCACGGCGGCCTTGATGATCTTTTCCATTCAGAATCCAGAGGAGGCGCGCGGGCGGTCCCGGCGCGGGCTGCAGCAGTCCCACCGCACCAGCGCCGGCGCGGCAACGTCGAACTTACCCCCTAAGTATCGGTTCGGCACGTCTTTAATCCAACCTCCCGGGGTGTCGGTTCGTACTGTAGGTTGGGTTGAGAACTCCGACCGGAGGTGCGCAGCGCCGACGGGAGGAGCAATAAACAGCAAATCCCCACCAGCTTTTTCGATGACTCTCGCCGCCCAATCCCGTTCGCCGATGACCGCCCCCGCGAGCTCCGACGATCTGCGCCGTCTGGAAGACGTCGGCTTCCTGACGTGCATGACCATCGTGCTGATGGGGAACTATTCCCAGACGGGCCACTTCGGTGGCCCGTTGGCGTATACGCCGTACAACGTCGCGATGCACCTTGCCGGTCCGGAGCGCGGCGGCCTGCGCTACGACTACCGCCATCCGAAGCACCCCTTCACCGACAAGTTCCTCCTCGCCGCCGGTCACTGCATCCCGACCTGCTACTCGCTGTGGATGATCATGGGTGAAGCGATGGCACGGCGGCACGCCGCGACGGGCGACGCGCGCTACGCCGTCGATCCCAACGTCGCGCTCCTGCCTATCGATGCCCTCGGCTTCCGGCGCGGCCACGGCGCGCTCGTCAATCTGCTCCAGCAGAACGGCCTCGCCGATGACCCGCTGTTCGCCCAGGCGAAGATCCGCGGCATCCGCTCGCTCTCCGGCCACGCCGAGAGCACCGACGTCACGAACGACGTCAACGGCGGTCCGTCGGGCGTCGGTGTCGCGATGGCCGCGGGCAAGGCGGCCTTCTGGGACGTCATGGGTGCGCCGATCGACGGCCCGAAGGTCGTGGCGTTCGAGGGCGAGTTCGCGATGACCGAAGGGCACGCGCAGGAGCTCAAGACCCAGGCGCTCGCGCTCAAGACCGGCAAGCGGCTCCGCGTGATGATCTCCGACAACAACGCCGGCATCGACGACGCGCTGCTCGGCGGTGTCGTCGATGCGAAGTACACGGGCTACGACCTCGTCGAGCAGTGGCGCAGCTACGGCTGGAACGTCCTCACGCTCGACCAGGGCAACGACTACGCGTCGGTGCTCGGCGCGCTCCAGGCGATGGAGAACGTCGACCCGAGCGATCGACGGCCGATCGTCATGATCGGCAAGACGACGAAGGGCTACTGGCCGGCGACCGGCGACGGCAAGCTGCGCGACACGAGCGTCGACCAGATCGTGAGCTGGAAGAGCCACCCGTACAACCACAAGCTCAACGGCGACTACTTCGTCGCGCTCGCGTCGACGTTCGAGAAGCACTACGGGGTGACGTTCGAAGGCATTCGCGACGGCGCACCGAAGAGCGAGAAGGAGCGCCTCGTCCAGTTCAAGAAGAACATCGATATCGCGATGTCGATCCTCGACCGCGACGGACTCGGCGAGTGGCTCACCGATCGCCTCGTCGCGATCGGCGACACCGTGGCGAGCAGCACGACGGTGAGCGTGCCGGCCGGCGTCGATCCGTTCCTCGACGACCGGTTGCGCGTCGCCAATCTGCCGAAGGAGACGCAGAAGGTCACCGTCACGAACGACGTGAGCGGCGCGACGAAGGAGGTCTCGATCGCGCTCTACAAGAAGCCGGGCGAGATGGCCGGCTCGCGCCGCGCGATCTCCGAGATCATCAAGTGGCTGAACTACGTCACGAACAACCGCATGCTGACGATCGCGGCGGATCTCTCGGAGTCGGTGAACCTGGAGCACGGCAATCTCTGGGGCCACTACGATCCCGAGACGAATCCGCGCGGCACACGCCTCAAGGCGGCGATCCAGGAAGCGGGCAACGTCTCGACGGCGATCGGCCTCGTGTCGCAGAGCGTCTCGACCGACCCGGACAAGTTCAACGGCGTCTGGGCGATCAGCGGCACCTACGGCGCGTTCACGCCGATCATGTACACGCCGGCGCGTCTCTGGAGCCAGCAGAACCAGGACAACAAGTTCCGTACGGGCGTGCTGCACATCCTCGTCGGCCACTCCGGCCCCGAGACCGCCGCCGATGGCCGCAGCCACTTCGGCATCTTCGCGACGCAGGTGTGGAAGCTGTTCCCGCGCCAACAGACGATCCATCTGAACATGTGGGATTACAACGACGTCGCGCCGGCGTATTTCGCCGCCGCGGAGATCGCGGCGCGCGAGCAGAAGGTCGGCGTGATCGTGCTCGAGGTCGCGCGTCCGGACTTCCCCGTCGCCGATCGCAGCACCTTCGCCGACACCGACATCAACGCCGCGGCGAAGGGCTTCTACGTCATTCGCGACTTCGCGCCGGGCAAGCCGAAGCACGGCTACGTCGTCGTCAGCGGCTCGAGCTCGACGGTGAACCTCGTGCGCGCGCTGCCGCAGCTCGAGGCGGCGGGGATCAACGTGAAGGTCGTCGCCGCAATCAGTGAAGAATTGTTCGAGCGTCAGCCGGAAGCGTATCGTCATTCGGTGCTGCCGCCGGAAGCGTCGTACGACATGATGATCGTGAGCACCGCGACACGTCGCATGTGGCCGCTGCGCGACGTCGGCCCGCTCACCGACGAGTACTCGATGACGTCCGACTTCGAGAACCAGTGGCTCACCGGTGGTCTCGAGCCCGACGTCATCGCCGAAGCCCATCTCGATCCCGCGTCGATCGTCGCCGGCGTCACGCGCTTCGCCAACGATCGCGATTCCCGTCTCTCCCGTCAGCGTCAGCAACTGGAGGCCCTGAAGTGACCGCACCCGTTTCAGCGAGCGATTCGCGCTCCTCGATCCTCGATCCCCGATCCCCCGCCATCAGCAAGCGCACGTTCGATCTCGGCACCGAGAACGCTTTCGTCGTGCTCGCCGAAGTCACGGAGCTGAAGCGTCAGGGCAAGGACATCGTGATGTTCTCGGTGGGCCAGCCCGACTTCAACACGCCGCCGCACGTCGTGAAGGCCGCGATCGCGGCGATTCACGCTGGGAAAGACGGCTACACGCCGGCTCCGGGCATCCCCGAGCTGCGCGAAGTGATCGCCAAGTCGATGGGCGAGTTCCGCGGCCTGCCGATCCGCGCGCAGGACGTCGTCGTCGCGGCGGGCGCGAAGCCGTTCATGGCCTACGCGATCCACTCGACGACCGACTACGGCGCCGGCGACGAAGTGATCGTGCCCGTGCCGGGCTTCCCGATCTACGCGTCGCAGACGGCGGCGAGCGGCGCGGTGCCGGTGCCCCTCATGCTCCGCGAATCGCGCGACTTCGCCTTCGACCCGAACGATCTCGAAAAGGCGATCACGCCGAAGACGAAGCTCCTCATCCTCAACTCGCCGCACAATCCGACGGGCGGTCTGCTGACGAAGCAGAACCTCGAGGACATCGCGACGATCCTGCGCAAGCATCCGCAGATCTGGATCTACTCGGACGAGATCTATTCGAGATTGACGTACGATGAATCGTACGTCTCGATCGCGTCGATGCCGGACATGTACGAGCGCACGATCATCGCCGACGGCGCGTCGAAGGCGTGGGCGATGACCGGCTGGCGCATCGGCTTCGCGTCGAACCCCGTGCTCGCGCCGCACTTCGGCCGCTGGATCATCAACACCGAATCGTGCGCGTCACAGATCAGCCAGTGGGCCGCGGTCGAGGCGATCGGCGGACCGCAGGACACGACGCTCGCGATGAAGCAGGAGTTCCACGCGCGCCGCGACCTCATCGTGAAGTTGCTCAACGAGGTGCCAGGCGTGACCTGCCGCAATCCGGGCGGCGCGTTCTACGCCTGGCCGAACGTCACCGAAGCGTGCCGCATGGTCGGCGCCGCGGACTCCGAAGAGCTCCGCAAGCGCCTGCTGCACGAGGCGGGCGTCGCGGTGCTCTCGGACGTCCACTTCGGCCAGAAGGTCCCCGGCGACGGCGAGCACGTGCGCTTCAGCTACGCGGCGTCGCGTGAGATGATCACGGAAGGCGTGGGGCGGATGCGGGAGTTCATCGTGAAGAACACGCGTTAGAGAGAATCGGGGATCGAGGATCGAGATCTTCAGGAAGATCCCGATCCCCGCCCCCCGATTCTCGATCCCCTTACTCAGTGGTAATGCTCACCACGTTCTCCTGCTTCCGCAGCAGATCAGACAGCGTATCGAGCTGATTCGTCGCCCCGATCAACTCGAGCTCGAACGTACGATCCGTATCGTGATCGAACGTGCGCCGCGAGAACACGTGCACGCCGTGCTTGCGAATCAGCTCCTCGTACTGATCGAACGAGCATCCCGGCGTCACCCGCAGCGTCGCCCGAATGCGCCGGCGCTTCGCCAGCAGCATCTGCTCGGCCGGGCGCAGCCCGACGAGGATCAGCATGATGAGCACCGTCGCGCCGCACGCGTCGATGTATGCGCCCGCGCCCACAGCGGTGCCGATCGCGGCGACCGCCCAGATCGTCGCGGCCGTCGTGAGCCCGACCACCGAGCCGCCGCCATGCAGAATTGCGCCGGCGCCGAGGAAGCCGATGCCGGAGACGATCTGCGCCGCGATGCGCGTCGTGTCTCCGTACGGGTGACTGTCGGGCGAGAATCCGACTTTCGCGATGTCCACCGAGAGCTGCGTGAACATCGCCGCGCCGACGCAGATGAGAATGTTCGTCCGCAGCCCCGCCGGCTTTCCGGCGAGCTCGCGCTCGACGCCGATCGCGCCGCCGAGGAGTGTCGCCAGCAGGAGCTTGGCGAGAACGCTCAGACGCAGCGCGTCGATGATCGCATCGGCCGAGGGAAGGATCCCGGCCGTCGTGCTGGCTTCGACGAGAATCGCGTTTCTCCCGCCCGTCGAAGCCGGCACGCCGTACGGCTAGCGCATGTCGAGATCGCGCACGTCGCCAGGCTCGGTGTCCGGCGATGAATCGCCGTACGCAATGCTGCGCGCCTGTTCGTCGAGCGCCGCGATCGACGCTTCGTCGGGCTCAGTCGGGGTGGCAAACTGACGGAATACCGTGCCGCTGCACTTGTTGCACTTCACGGCGTCCGGCACCGCCTGATCGTAGAACATCTCGTTGCCGCAGGTGATGCACACCAGGGTGACGAGACCGCTGGGGCCTCTATCGTCCGCCATTGTTCACTCGTGTTGGGTTCACGAGCAGACTTTGCAAGACGCATGCGGCCCGCACGGCAGGCTCAACTTATGGGCGTCCTTCTCCGGACGATAGACGGCCCGCGCGGCCGGTGCGCCAGATCACAGCGCACACCGCGAGCAGCGCGAGCTCGATGAGCCAGATCCACCAATGATCATAAAGGTCGAGCCCCACGATGGGGCCACCGGGCCAGGTAGGCTTGTGTCCGGTGATGAAATCGAGTGGCCAGTGCGACGCATAGGTGAGCCAGATCGCCGTCGCATCGCGCGCATCGCCTCGCCTTGTGGCCAACCATCCGGCCGCCATCAGCGTCGCCCCGATCGCCACGGCGACCAGCCCATGCGACAGCTGGCGATTGGTGATCCCGAACGGCCTGAGCGCGACCTCGACGATGTCCGGGCCGTAGGCCGCGATCAGCAGCAACAGCAGCGGCACCGCCGGACGCACCCGCTTCGCGACGAGTGCCGGCCCGGCATGACCGACACGCATCAGCGCGCCGGTCGCCGGCGGCCGGTCGTCAGAACGGACGAGCCGGACGGCTTCGCTTCTGCGCGCACTCGTCGCACAGCGTCGCGCTGGCCTGCAGCTGCGCGCCGCAGTCGCAACACAAGCTGTAGACGCGGACGCCGTTCGCGCTCACTTCGCGATGGATCGGCGGCATGAACGACGAGACATTCGGGAAGAGCGATCCGACGAACGGCGTCGCCGGCTGGCGATGGCTCTTCCACGCGCGGATGCGCGCGACGAGACGACGGAAAAGCTGCACGGGGAAATGCCCTAGTGACTGCATGAGACGCGTTGTGAGACCACTGTCGCATAAAGCACGGCTCATGCCGCGTGCAGTCGTCCGCGCGAATGCCCCCCGGCGTGCGGCCCAACATCGCCCTCAGAAGCCCATCCGTTCCCGCACCTCGTCGATCGTCTGCCGCGCGATCGCGCGCACGCGCGACGCGCCCGACGCCAGCGCGTCGTCCACCGCCGACGGATTCTCCGCAAGCTCAGCGGCGCGCCGCCGGATCGGCACGAGCTCCGTCTCCATCGACTCGGCGAGCACCTTCTTGCATTCGATGCATCCCCACCCGGCCGTGCTGCACTGCACGGCGACGTGCTCCACCGTCTCCGGCGGGCTGAACGCCTTGTGGAGGTGATAGATGTTGCACACCTCGGGGGTCCCCGGATCGGTCTTTCGAATGCGCTTCGGATCGGTCACGGCGGGGCGCAGCTTCGCCCAGATCGACTCCGGCGACTCGAGCAGCGCGATGGTATTTCCCATCGACTTCGACATCTTCGCCTGCCCGTCGAGCCCCATGATGCGACGCGTCGGCGTGAGCATCGGCTGCGGCTCCGGGAAGTACGCCTCGCGCTCCTCGGACCCGTCTTCAGCGAGGTTGCCGGTCTTCGTCCCGAACTGCGAGTTCCAGCGGCGCGCGATCACGCGCGACAGCTCGAGATGCTGGATCTGATCCTCGCCCACGGGCACGAGATCGGCGCGATAGAGCAGGATGTCCGCGGCCTGGAGCACCGGATAGTTCAGGAGCCCGGCGTTGATGCTCTCCTGCTTCGCCGACTTCTCCTTGAACTGCGTCTGGCGTTCGAGCTCGCCGAGCGGCGTGATGGTGTTGAAGAACCACGCGAGCTCGGTATGTTCCGGCACGGCCGACTGCACGAACAACGCGCAGACATTCGGGTCGATGCCGGCGGCGAGCAGGCCGATCGCCATCTCGCGACGACGCTCCCGAAGCTGCGCGGGATCGTACGCGACGGTGATCGCGTGGTAGTCGACGATGCAAATGATCGTCTCGTACTCGTGCTGCAGCCGGACCCAGTTCTTGACGGCGCCGAGGTAGTTGCCGATGTGCAGCTCGCCCGACGGCTGAATCCCACTGAAGATCCGTGACATCCGTGCAAAATAATACGAATCGCGCACTGCTCGCGACGTGCGTCGCCGCGGCGGGGCGGGCCGCCGAGGTGATTCGAGCCGGCGCCGAGCGGCGGGCGTCGGTCACCTGGGTGTCGAAGAGCCCCGGCGACATACGCATCGAGATCGACCTCGCCGCCGAACAGGCGATCATGGCGATCGTCGCCGAGCGCCATCCCGAGGCCCGGCTCCTCGCCGAGGAGAGCGCGGCGCAGACGGCCGAGCGCGATGGCCTGCTCTTCGTCGCCGATCCGCTCGACGGCACGACGAACTTCCTCCACGGCTTCCCCCAGTACGCGGTCTCGATCGCCGCGCTGATCGACGGGGAGACGCGCGCCGGCGTCGTGCTCAACGCCGCGAGCGGTGAGCTGTTCACCGCCACGGCGGGAGGCGGCGCGCGCCGCAATGGCCAGCCGATCGGTGTCTCGACGATCACCGAGCCGATTCGCTCGCTCATCGCCACCGGCTTCCCGTTCAAGGAGGGCGCGCCGGTCGAGCAGTACCTGGCGATGCTCCCGCGCATCATGCGCGAGACGTCTGGCATCCGCCGCCCCGGCGCCGCCGCCCTCGATCTCGCCGACGTCGCCTGCGGACGCTTCGAGGCCTTCTGGGAGCTGATGCTCGCCCCCTGGGACATCGCCGCGGGGACTCTCCTCGTCCGCGAGGCCGGCGGCATCGTCACCGATCTCCAGGGCGCCCCCGCCGAAGTCGCGCACACGGGCCTCGTGGCCGGAAATCCGGCGATGCACGAATGGATACTGGAGATTGTTTCCAGGCCGTCGTAGGCACGGCGTGATCGCAGTTGTACCGACGTCATGCACTCCTGGGATTTGGGGCGAGGGGTTAGGGTTTAGTATCTGCTCTTCCTGATCCCCTCCAACCTCCCATCTCGACCTTTCCATGAAGCTCGTAGAGTGCGTCCCGAATTTCTCTGAGGGCCGTCGCCCCGAGATCGTCACGAAGATCCGCGACGCCATCGCCGCAGTGAAGGGCGCCACGATCCTCGACGTCTCGTCCGACGAATCGCACAATCGCACCGTCGTCACCTTCGTCGTGCCGGTCGAGAATGCCGTTGACGCCGCCTTTGCCGGCATCGCCACCGCCCGCGAGCTGATCGATCTCAATCAGCACACCGGCGAGCATCCGCGCATGGGCGCGACCGACGTCGTGCCGTTCATCCCGCTCGAGGGGACGACGATGGAGGATTGCATCGTCCTCGCGCGCACGCTCGGCGAGCGCGTCGGACGCGAGCTCCAGATCCCCGTGTTTCTTTACGAGCGCGCGGCGAGCACGCCGGCGCGGGAGAACCTCGCCGACGTCCGCCGCGGCGAGTTCGAAGGCATCCGCGACGAGATGGCGGCGGGCGCCGCGACCCGCAAGCCGGACTTCGGCCCGTCGACGATCCACGCGACCGCCGGTGCCGTCGCGATCGGCGCGCGTCCGTTCCTCGTCGCCTACAACGTGTACCTCGGACCGGCGACGAACCTCCAGGTCGCGAAGAACGTCGCGAAGGCCGTACGCGGCTCAAGCGGCGGTCTGCGTTACGTGAAGGGACTCGGCCTCGAGGTCGACGGGCAGGCGCAGGTGTCGATGAATCTCGTCGACACCGAGAAGACGCCGCTCTACCGCGCCTTCGACATGGTGAAGATGGAGGCCGAAGCGCAGGGCGTGTCGCCGACGTGGAGCGAGATCGTCGGCCTCGTCCCCGAGAAGGCGCTGTTCGAGACGGCCGCGCGCCACATCGGGCTCCGCGACTTCAAGCCGGAGATGGTACTCGAGAACAAGGTCCGCGCGGCCGTGCAGGGCGGCCAGTCGCTGACCGGCTTCGTCGGCGCGGTCGCCGCTCCGGTGCCGGCCCCCGGCGGCGGCTCCGTGGCCGCGCACGCCGGCGCGCGCGGCGCCGCGCGGGCGCAGAGGGTCGCCGGCCTCACCGCCGGCAAGAAGAAGTACGCCGCGGTCGATGCCGAGATGCGCGAGCTCGCGCTCCAGGCCGCTGGCCTCGTGAACACGCTGTCGGCGCTCGTCGCGAAGGATGCCGAGGCGTATACGATGGTCACCGACGCCTATAAGCTCCCCTCGGAGGGGGACGACGCGGCGACGAAGCGTCAGGCCGCGATCACCGACGCGCTCCTCGGCGCCGCCGAGGTCCCGCTCGAGACGGCCCGCGCCTGCGCGCAGGTCGCCGCGCTCGCCGCGACGTGCGCGACGAAGGGCAACACCAACGCCGTCTCCGACGCCGGCGTCGCCGCCCTCCTCGCCGACGCCGCCTGCCGCGGCGCCGTTTACAATATTCGTATTAACGTTTCGTCATTGGAAGACAAGTCGCGCGGCGCCGGGTTGATCGAGGAAGCCAACCAGCTCCTCGCGCAGACGCGGGCACACGTCGATACCGCGACGGCCGCCGTCGAGAAGGCCATCGGCTGAAGCCAACTGCTCACCGCAGAGACGCGGAGACGCAGAGGAACGCAGAGAACTGCCGAAGGAACGAAGACTGCCTTGATATGGGAACGGCG
>CBHWBX010000069.1:0-13434 GCA_966111935.1 uncultured Gemmatimonadaceae bacterium | reverse complement strand
AGAAGAACGCCCATGCCGCCGCCGAGCGACGCCCCGATGAACAGCGCCGGCGTGAACACGCCGCCCGAGCCACCCGAGCTGAGGCTGATCACCGTCGCGAGAATCTTCGCGAGGGAAAGCGCGATCAGCGCATACCAGGCGATGCCGCCGAAGACCGCCGGTGGAATCGCGAGATGCCCATTGCCGGCGAGCAGCCCGCGCGATGCGACGACGATCGCGCCGACGATCGCGCCGCCGGCGATCGGACGCAGCCACGCCGGACCGCGCCAGCGGCGAGCGAGGGTCGGCATCCAGCTGTCGAGTCGCGAGTAGAGTGCCGACGCCAATCCACATGCGATGCCGAGAATCGGGTAGAGCAGCGCATTCGCGACGGGATGCACATCGGGCATCTCCGGCATGTGAAAGGCCGGATGCGTTCCAAGGAACGAGCGGACCGTCAACGCGCCGACGACGCTCGCGATGACGACGGGGCTGAACGCGCCGACGGAGAACGAGCCGAGAATCTCCTCGAGGGCGAAGAAAGCCCCGGCAAACGGCGCGTTGAACGCGCCCGCGATGCCCGCCGCGGCGCCGCAGCCGACGAGAATCTTGATGTGTCGCGGCTGGAGATCGAGCGCCCGCGCGAGCGACGAACCGATCGTGCTGCCGAGCACCGCGACCGGTCCTTCGCTGCCGACCGATCCGCCGGAGCCGAGCGTGATCGCCGATGCAACCGTGCGCGCGACGACCGGCCGTCCGCGGATGATGCCGCCGCGTCGCGCGACGGCGAGCTGCACGTCAGGTACGTTCTGTCCTTCGCCGGCGCGCGCCCGATGCGTGATGAACCACGCGAGCCAGATACCTGCCGACGTAACGAGCACGCGCAGGATCGCCTGGCCGAGCCACGGGATGTGCCGCTGCGGCCACGCCGTCAGGACGGCGTAGCTCCCGTCGATGAGCAGGTAGAACCCGACAACTCCGAGTCCGCCGGCGACGCCGATCACCGCGCCGGCGACGAGCAGCGGAACGCCGGCGTCGAGATCCCACTGACGGATCCAGCGCCGCATCGCATTGCGGACTCGGATGAAAAAACCCATCCGTCCAATATAAATCGGCGCCCATCGTCGGGCGGGTCAGCGACGCCGCTCGCGCTCCGTGAGCACGCGCTGCACATCGTCGAGCGTCACGCCTTCTGCGGCGAGCGCGGTCAACATGTGATAGAACAGATCCGCTGCTTCCTCAGCCGCCCGCGCGCGATCGCGATCGGCCAGGGCGACGACGAGCTCGGCGCTCTCCTCGCCGATCTTCTTGAGACGAAGATTGCGATCTCCCAGCAGGCGAGCCGTGTAGCTGCCTTCCGTCGCGTCGGCGCGCCGCTGTTCGATCGTCGCCGATAGACGGCCAAGGACCGTGCTCGTGCCGGCAGAGGCAAAGCAGGAGCGGGAGCCCGTGTGACAGGAGGGGCCGTTGCAGCGGACGCGCGCGAGCACGGCGTCACCGTCGCAATCGGTGCCCAGCGAGACGACGTGCTGCACGTTGCCGCTCGTCGCGCCCTTTCGCCACAGCCCGCGCGTGCGCGACCGATAGTGCATCTCGCCGGTGCGTACCGTCTCGCTGATCGCCTCACGGTCGGCGAAGGCGACCATCAGCACGGTGCCGTCGTCCGCATCCTGGGTGACCACGGTGACGAGACCGTTGCCCTTCTCGAAGTTCAGTGCGTCGATGTCGATCATCGTGGCACACCGAGCACGTCGAGCGCCCGATCGGCGAGCGCGGCATTGGTCGCGATCGAGCCGTCGCCGAATGCCGTCGCGCGTCCGGAGTAGTCGACGAATCTTCCGCCGGCCTCGGTGATGATCGGGAGCAGCGGGGCCGCGTCCCACGGATGCATCGCGCCGTCGATCATCACTTCGGCGCGACCGGTGGCGACGAGCAGATACCCGTAGCAGTCGCCCCACGTTCGCGAGTTTCCGGCCGACGACGCGAGGCGCAGCCAGGCGTCGCGCTTGGCGGGCGTCGACGCGCGGAACTGCTCGTCGGTCGTGAGCACAAGCGCGCTCGAAAGTTCGGACGTCGCGGAGACGGAGCAGCGGACGCCGTTCGCCCAGCAGCCGGCGCCGACCGCCGCGACGAGCGATTCGCCGACGGCAGGATACGCCGCGGCGCCGGCGATCACGTCCTCTCCGTCGCAGAGCGCGACGAGCGAGCCCCAGAGCGGAACGCCCGCGACGAAGGTGCGGGTTCCGTCGATCGGATCGATGAGCCACCGCAGTCGCGAGCCGGGACGGTCCTCGCCGTACTCCTCACCGATCACGCCATGCTCGGGAAAGCGCTTCGCGATCCACTCGCGAGCCGCGCGCTCGGCCGAGCGATCGGCCTCGGTGACCGGCGAGCGATCGGCCTTGAGGTCGACGGCGATGCCTTTGCGAAACAGGTCGAGCGCGACGCTGCCGGTCAGCGCGGCGAGCTCGCTCGCAACGTCGAGCCACTGTTGGTTGTTGGTCATGCGCGCACCCTGATCCGTGCGCCGGCCATCCGGCGCTTGATGTCGGTGATCGTCGTCGTTCCGTCGTGCAACATCCCCGCGACGAGCGCGGCCTCGGCGCCACTGTCGCGCAGCACCGAGACGACGTCGTCGGCCGAGCCTGCGCCGCCCGATGCGACGACGGGTACGTCAACCGCCGCCGATACCGCGCGGGTCAGCTCGAGATCGTAGCCGACGCGGCTGCCGTCGCGATCGATGCTCGTCAGGAGAATCTCGCCCGCTCCGAGCTCCGCCGCACGCCGGGCCCATTCCAGGGCGTCGATCCCCGTCGGACGCGACCCACCGGCGACACACACTTCCCACGCATCGCCCGCGCGGCGCGCATCGATGCTCGCGACGACACACTGCGCACCAAAGCGATCGGCTGCCTCGGTGAACAGCGACGGCCGTACGACCGCCGCGGAGTTGATGCTGACCTTGTCCGCGCCGGCGCGCAGAGCCGCGGCGACGTCATCAGCGGTACGAATTCCGCCGCCGATGGTGAGGGGAATGAACAGACGCTCGGCGGTGCGCCGCGCGAGGTCGAGCAGCGTCGCGCGCTCCTCGTTCGTCGCCGAGATGTCGAGGAAGACGATCTCGTCGGCGCCGTCGCGCTCGTAGCGCTCGGCGAGCTCGGTCGGATCGCCGACATCGCGCAGCGCGACGAAGTTGGTGCCCTTCACGACACGCCCGCCGCGCACGTCGAGGCAGGCGACGACACGCTTGCTGAGCGTCATTCGGTCACCTCGAGTTGCACCGAGCCCTTGGTGCTGAAGACCGCGCCGCCGCTCGTCGCCATAGCATCGCGCAGCGCGAGGCCGAGCGCCTTGAACGCCCCCTCGACGATGTGGTGACGATCGGTGCCGCGCAGCACGCGCAGGTGAAGCGTGAACGCAGCGTTGTCGGCGAACGACCGCATCCAGTGATCGTAGATGCGGCTCGGCAGTGGGCCGCGATAGAATGGCCGCCCGCCGGCATCAAGTGCGCACTGAACGAGCGCGTCGTCCATCGGGATCGTGCGGTCGCCGTAGCGCGCGGCCGACGGCTCGATGAACGCACGCACCGCCGCGCCGAGAGTGATCGCGGTGTCCTCGATGATGTGGTGCCGCAGGTCTCCGCGCGCATCGACGGAGAGGCCGACACCGGCATAGCGGCCGAGTGTCGTGAGCATGTGATCGAGGAAGGGGATCGTGGTCGAGATCGCGGATTGCGATGCGTCGGCGACGAGTCGAACGACGACGGTGGTCTCGCGGGTCTCGCGGCGAACGGTGGTCATGCTGCAAAGCTCCGGGCGACGGCGCGCGAATCGAGCGCGCCGGTGTAGAGGGCCATGCCGATCACACAGGCGGATGCGCCGGCGGAGGCGAGTGAATCGAGATCCGTCATCGAACCGATGCCGCCGGACGCGATGATCGGGTGCGCGCTCGCCGACACGACGTCGGAGACGAGCGCGAGGTCGGGTCCGGCCATCCGGCCTTCCTTGTCGACGGCGGTCACGAGGATGCCGGCGAGCGGGAGGGACCGCAGCTCCGAGATGACGTCGACGGCGCGATCGCCGGTCTCGCTGCGCCAGCCGCGCGCGACCGTCTGGCCCTTTCGCGCATCAGCGGCGACGACGATGCGACCCGGCCAGCGCACGGCGATCGACTCGAGCCAATCACGATCGCCGAGGGCGCGCGTGCCGACGACGATTCGCGACGCGCCGGCGTTCAGTAAAAACTGAACGTCGGCCTCCGTCCGAATGCCGCCGCCGACCTGCACGGTGATGCCGGGCAGCGCGACGAGCGCGCGAACGACGTCCGTGTTCCGACCGGTCTCCATCGCGGCGTCGAGGTCGACGACGTGCAGCGTGCGAAAGCCGTCGGCGATCCAGCGCTGCGCGACCGCGACCGGATCGTCGAGCCGTACGCGCTCGTCGTCGAACGAACCGCCGACGAGCTGCACACAGCAGCCGTCGCGCAGGTCGATTGCGGGAATCGCGATCATGCGGCCACTTCGCGAAGCAGATCGCGCAGCAACCGAACGCCCGGCGCCGAGCTCTTCTCCGGGTGAAACTGGATGCCGATCACTCGATCGCGGCGGACGATCGCCGGAAAACGATCGGTCTCGTGCGCGGTCCACGCGACGACATCGCGGACGTCGGCCGGACGGCAGGCAAAGCTGTTCGCGAAGTACATGTCGCCCATCGCGGCTCCGTTCGCATCGGCGACGCGATTCCAGCCGATGTGGGGCACGCGCTTCGCGCGCAGAAGCGTGACATCGCCCACGAGCACGCCGAGGCCGAGTCCTTCGCCCTCGTCGCTGCGCTCGAAGAGGAGCTGCATGCCGAGGCAGATGCCGAGCGTCGGCAGGCCGTTGGCGATGCGGCGCCGAAGCTCGTCGCGCGCGGTGTCGAGGCGCGCGGCGGCGAACGGAAACGAGCCGACTCCCGGCAGCACGAGCACGTCGGTGTCGAGTGCCGCGCGCGCGTCGTCGAGGACACGCACGTCGATGCCGTCGGTCGTGAGGGCCTTGCGAAGCGAGTGCAGGTTGCCGGCGCCGTAGTCGAGGATCGTCGCGTTGATCATTGCACGCCTCCCGCGACGCGCGCCGCGGCAGCGTGACCGGGTAAGCGTTCAGCCTCCGCGAAATGCGCGACGTCGGGCGCGAGCGCGCGCGCGGCGTCGTCGCTTACCGTCTGGATCGTCGTCCAGCGCACGAAGTCGAGCGTCGACAGCCCCGAGTACGAGCGCGCGAGCCCGCCCGTCGGCAGGACGTGATTCGCGCCGGTCATGTAATCTCCGAACGCGACGGACGCGCGACGCCCGGCAAACACGGTCCCGCAGCTCCGCAGCGACGGAACGAAATCCTCCGGCTCGGCGACCTGGAGCGCCAGATGTTCGGCGGCGTACTCGTTCGCGAACGCGATCGCCTCGTCACGATTCGTCGCGACGAGAAGCGCGCCGTTGTTCGCGAGTGACTGCTCGATGATCGCGCGGCGCGGCTGCAAGGCCAGTTCGACGGACAGCGCGGCGAACACGCGGTCGGCGACGCCCTCGCCGATCGTCACGGCGACGACGCAGGCCAAGGGATCGTGCTCCGCCTGCGCGAGCAGCTCGATCGCGACCGCGCGCGGATCGGCGGAGGCGTCGGCGATGAGCAGCAGCTCGCTCGGCCCCGCCGGCGAATCGATCCCGACGTTCCCGCACAGCTGCAGCTTCGCCTCGGCGACGTACGCGTTCCCCGGCCCGACGATCCGGTCGACGCGCGGCACCGATTGCGTGCCGAGCGCCATCGCGGCGATCGCGCCCGCACCGCCGAGCGCGAAGACGCGGTCGGCGCCGGCGATCGCGGCGGCGGCGAGGACGAGTGGCGACGGAAGCCCGCGCGCGTCCGGCGGCGAGCAAACGATCACTTCGCGAACGTCGGCGACGCGCGCGGGTACCGCGGCCATCAATACACTGCTCGGATATGCGGCGCGTCCACCCGGCGCGTACACACCGACGCGCGACAAGGGATCCGGACGGCGCCGGACGATGATGCCCGGCTCCGGCTCGGCGCGCGTCTCGATCGGACGCGACGCTTCGTGCACGCGCCTGATGTTGCCTGCCGCCCGCTCGAGCGATGCACGCACATCCCGATCGAGCGCATCGAGCGCGCGCTGCCACACCGCGCGCGGCACCTCGATCGCGTCGAGCGCCACGCCGTCGAAGCGTTCAGCGAATCGGCGCAGCGCGGCGTCGCCTTCAGTGCGGACCTGGGCGATGATCGCCGCCGTGTCCGCGCGGATCTGCTCGTCGGACGACGTCGTGCGATCGAACAGAGCGCGGCGTGCGGCGGCATCGAGCGACGCGACGTTGCCGGTGAAACGAACCAGACGTTCAGCGGCGACGGTCATGGCATGAGCCTCTCGATGCGCGTGACGAGAATGCCTTCGGCGCCGATCGCCTTGAGGTCGGCGATCGTTCGGTAGATCACCTTCGCCGGAACGACCGCATGCACGGCGACGTAGCGTCCGCCGTCGAGGATGTTCACGACCGTCGGGCCATTGAGGCCGGGGAGAACGCGACGCACATCGTCGAGCCGCGAGGGCGGAACGTTGGCCATCACGTACCGCTGTCCGCGCGCGCGCAGCACCGACTGGAGCGCCGCCGTGACTTCGCCGAGCGCCGTCGTGTCGGCTCGACCATTACGCGCGACGACGAGATGCGCCGACGATTCGAGCACCGTCGCGACCTCGCGCAGTCCGTTGACGCGGAGCGTCGATCCGGTGGACACGAGGTCGACGATCACGTCGGCGATCCCGATGTGCGGCGCGATCTCGGCGGCGCCGGAGACGGGCACGACTTCGACCTCGCGGCGTGCGTCGCTGAAGTAGCGCGCGGTGATGCGCGGAAAGCTCGTCGCGACACGGCTGCCTTTCGGCAGCGCGTCGATCGAGTCGACGCCGCTCTCGTCGGTCGCGGCGACGGCGAGGCGGCAGCGGCCGAACTCGAGGTCGAGCGCCGAGTCGAGCGCGCGTCCGGATTCCTCGACGAGGTCCCAGCCGGTGATCCCGACGTCGGCCGCGCCGTCGGCAACGAGCTCGGGGATGTCGCGCGCGCGCACGAAGACGGCGTTGAAGTCGTCGCCGACGGATGCCGTGAGCGCGCGGTCGCCGCGCGCGCGGACGGGAAGCCCGGCGTCGTCGAACAGGCCGCGGGCGTCTTCGGCGAGTCGGCCCTTGTTGGGGAATGCGATTCTGAGCATGGAAGATTTTGGGCACAAAAAAACAGCGGCCCGTCCGGAGACGGGCCGCTGCAGAGGATTACGATCGATTGCTCGATTACTTATCCGCGCACGCGAGGCTCGCCCCGACCGAGATGGCCGTGGAAATGATGGGCGTGGCGATGCGTGGCGAAACCGAGCATGAATTCATCATAGGCCGTGGACCGCGAGCGCGCAACGGTCACGCCTTCCGGGCCTCGTCGAGCGCCTCGAGCATGCGCTCGAGCATCGGACGCGGCGCGACGGTGATGCGCAGCGCATCGCCTCCGCTCGCCTTCAGCGTCTCGTCGATCTGCGGAAGGCCGGCGAACGGACGGAGGGCGACGCTCCGCGCCTGCATCTTCGCAGCGATGGCCGGCGCGCCGGCAACTGCGGCAAAAAGGAAGTTCGCCTGCGACGGCACCGTGCGAATCCCGCGCGTCGCGAGCTGCTCGCGCAGCCATTCACGCTCGGCGATCGCGGCCTTCGCCTTCTCGCGCACCCACTCGATGTCGTCGACGAGCGCGGCGCGTGCCGCCTGCTCGCCGAACGACGTGAGCTTGTACGGCCCGCGCGCCTTTTCGGTCTCGAGGATCAGCTCCGGCGATCCGATGCCGTAGCCGACGCGCGCGCCGGCGAGCCCGAATGCCTTCGAGAAGGTCCGCGCGACGAGCACGCGATTCGACCGCCGAACGAGCTCGACCGCATTGTCCTCGGCGAAGTCGACGTAGGCCTCGTCGATCACGACCCAACCGGGTGCGTTGTCGACGACCTTCCGAATCGCGTCGCGCGACAGCGCGTTGCCGGTCGGATTGTTCGGCGAGCAGATGTACATAATCTGCGCGCCGGTGGCGAGCATCGCGTCGGCGTCGAGATCGAACGACGGCGTGAGAGGAACGGGGACGGGCTGGAGACCGTTCGTGCGCGCGAAGGTCGGCACCATCACGAACGTCGGCGACTGATACGCCACGCGATCGCCCGGACGCGCGAGCGCACGGAACGCGCAGTCGAGGATGTCGTCGGAGCCGGTGCCGGTGACGACCTGATTGGATTGAACGCCCGCATAGGACGCAATCGCATCCTTGAGCGATTCGCCGTAGGGCGCCGGATACCCGCGCAGCATCGACTCGGCGGCGGCACGCAGCGCGCGCTCGGCGGCCGGCGGCGTGCCCCACTGGTTCGTGTTGTCGCTCAGATCGACGGCAAATCCCTTCGAGTCGCCGCCATACGTCCGGATGTCGCGGTAATCCGCGCGAAAGAGCTCGGCCATACGATCCAATGTAGCGGTTGAATCACCAGGCCGCCTGGCGTCCTCTGCCTCCCGCGGTCGCGCGTGTCGTGACCAGCCGACACAATGGGCACGGCGTCTGCCTTTGCCATCGGAATCATTGTCGAGGGTGGGATTGCTCGTGTTGCAGATCTTGAAGGATGCGTTCCAGGGATTTGGAAAAGACGAATGCGGGACGCGCGCGGCCGCGCTCTCGTACTCGACCATCTTCGCGCTGCCGCCGCTGCTCATTCTCATCGTCACGATCGCCGGACGGATCTGGGGCGCTGATCAGGTGCAGCAGGCGATCGAGCAGCAGTTCTCGGGGCTCATCGGATCGGATGCGGCGAAGACGGTGCACGACATGGTCGCGCATGGACAGAAGAGCGCCGGACATGGGATCGTCGGCTCGGTGCTCGGCATCGTCGGCCTGCTGCTTGGCGCGACGGGCGCCTTCATGTCGCTCCAGGACGCGCTCAATCACGCCTGGAACGTGAAGCCGGATCCGAAGCAGGGCGGGATCAAGAACTTCGTCATGAAGCGCCTGCTCTCGCTCGGTATGGTGCTCGGGCTCGGCTTTCTCGTCGCGGTTTCGCTCGCGCTGTCGGCGGCGATCACGGCACTCACGAGCTCGTTCGGGACGAGCATCCCGTCCGGCGTGCTCTACGTCGTCGATCTGATCGTGTCGCTCGCCGTGCTGACGCTGCTCTTCGCCGCGCTGTTCAAGTTCCTGCCCGACGGCAAAGTCGCGTGGAAGAGCGTGTGGGTCGGCGGCCTCGCGACGGCGGTCCTGTTCGTCGTCGGCAAATTCGTGCTCGGCCTCTACCTGGGCCACAGCAAACCCGGCGACAGCTTCGGCGCCGCGAGCGCACTCGCGGTTCTGCTCGTCTGGATTTACTACGCGGGGATGATCGTGCTCTTCGGCGCCGAGTTCACACAGGCGTGGGCCACGGCGCACGGCCACGCGATCGTGCCGAGCGATGGGGCCGTCAAAGTCGTCGAGCGTGAGATCGAAGTGTCGCGCGGCACGAAGGGTGGTGCAGCGCCGGTGCCTGCGATGGCGTCGCAGGAGGCCATGCGCGGCGCCAACGCCGGGGCGAAGGATTGGCTGTTCGGGCTGCCGGTGCTCTATTGGCTGATCAAGTCTCGCGGTCGCGGAAGACCGATTTCGCACCGCTGATGCGATGACCGCTCCTGCCGACGCCACGCACGCACACTGCCCGCTCGCCGGGCAGCTCGCCGCACGGCTGCGGGTCGACCGGCGCGCGCTCACCGCGCGCTGGCTCGAGCGGATCGTGTCGCGCGTGGCGACGGCGCCGAACAACGTCTTTCCGACGGACGAGCTGCTCGACCACGTGCCGCTGCTCGTCGACGGCATCGCCGACTACCTCGAGAATCCGGCGGCCGAGGTCGGCGCGGACACGGCGGTCGTCGGGAAGGCGATGGAGCTCGGCAGTCTTCGGCACGCGCAGGGCTTCGACGTCTACGAGATCCTCAAGGAATACGAGATCCTTGGCGGAATCCTGTTCTCCTTTCTCGCACGGGTCGCCGACGAGATCGAGGAGCCGTGCGCGAAGAGCGAGCTGCTCGTCTGCGGGCACCGGCTCTTCCGCGCGATCGCGATCATCCAGGAGACGACGACCGGCCATTTCCTGCGGCTCGCCGACGCGAAGGTGAAGGAGCGCGAGGATCGGCTGCGCGCGTTCAACCGCGCGGTCTCGCATGAGATCAAGAATCAGATCGGCACGATCCTCGGCGCGAGCGAGGTCATTCGCGACCTGCCGAGCCTGACCGATGAGCAGCGGGCGAAGTTCACGGCGATCATCTCGGCGAATGCGCGGAACATGCGCGCGACCGTCGAGAACCTCACCGCGCTGTCGCGGATGGATCGCGACGCCCGGCAGCATCGTCACCTCCGATTGCGCGAGGCCGTCACCGAGTCGGTGCGGCAGCTCCGCGAGCGCGCGCAGTCGTGCGGTGTCTTCGTGCGCGTCGCCGAAGATCTCCCCGACGTCGAGGTGAACGCGCCGGCGGTGGAGCTGGCGCTCAACAACCTCATCTCGAACGCGATCAAGTACTCCGATCCGGACAAGCCGACGCGGCACGTGGACATCAAGGCGCGCGTCGAGCGGGACGAGGATCGCAAGGGCGACCGGCTCGTCGTGGAAGTGCGCGACAACGGGCTCGGTGTTCCGGCGGAGAAGCGCGAAGGCTTGTTCCAGCGCTTCTTCCGCGCGCACACCACGGTCACGCGTGCCGAGGGCACCGGCCTCGGCCTGAGCATCGTTCGGGAGTCGATCGAGTCGCTTGGTGGCGAGACCTGGGCGGAGTTTCCGGAGAGCGGTACCGTGTTCTGCTTTTCCTTGCCGCTGCGGCGCACCGGCGTCGAGCGGCGCTCCGAGCGGCCGGCCGAAGCAACGCGCTGATCTTTCCAGCGTCGTCAATTCGACCCATCGGGGTCCCAGTAGATTTCGGTATGACGCAACCCAGAATCGTCATCATCGGCGGCGGGTTCGGAGGGCTGTATGCCGCGCGCGCGCTCAAGGACGCGCCGGTGGCCGTGACGCTGATCGATCGCACGAATCATCACGTCTTCCAGCCGCTGCTCTATCAGGTCGCGACGGCGACGCTCTCGCCCGCGGACATCTGCGCGCCGATTCGCTGGCTGCTGCGCAACCAGCGTAACGCCGACGTGATGCTCGCCGAGGTCGAGCGCATCGACGTGAGCGCGAAGCGCGTCGTGTGCGCCGGCGATCGTCACGTCGATTATGATTTTCTAATAGTCGCGAGCGGCGCCCGGCACTCGTACTTCGGGCATCCGGAGTGGGAGCAGCTCGCGCCCGGACTGAAGAGCGTCGAGGACGCGATCGAGCTGCGGCGGCGGTGGCTCGTCGCGTTCGAGCGCGCCGACGCAGCCACGGATCCGCGCGACCGCGACGCCGAGCTGACGTTCGTGATCGTCGGCGGCGGGGCGACGGGCGTGGAGCTCGCCGGGATGCTGCCGACGATCGCGAGGTACGCGCTTCCCCATGACTTCCGGCACATCGACACGACGAAGGCGCGGGTCATTCTCGTCGAGGGCGGGCCGCGGATCCTTCCGGCCTTTCCCGAGGATCTGTCCGAGGCGGCGCGTCAGTCGCTAACCGAGCTCGGCGTCGACGTGCGCACCGGCATCATGGTCACGAACGTCGGGGACGGGTTCGTGGACACGAGCGCGGGGCGCATCGAGGCCCGCACGATCCTGTGGGCGGCGGGGAACGCGGCGTCGCCGCTCGGCGCGCAGCTCGGCGCGCCCGTGGATCGCGCGGGGCGGGTGCGGGTGAACGAAGACCTCAGCCTCCCCGGGCACCCCGAGGTGTTCGTCATCGGCGACCTGGCGCAGCTGTTCACGAACGGCAAGCCGGTGCCGGGTGTCGCCCCGGCGGCGATGCAGAGCGGTCGGACGGCGGCGCGCAACGTGGTGCACACCGTGCGGCGCGAGGGGCGTGAGACCTTTCGGTATCGCAACAAGGGAGACCTTGCGACGATCGGCCGGTATCGGGCCGTCGGGGTCCTTGCGGGCCGCCACCTGTCGGGGTGGATTGCCTGGTGGACCTGGCTGCTCGTCCACATCATGTATCTGGCGGGATTTCGAAATCGCGCGAGTGTCCTGCTGGAGTGGGGGTACTCGTTCTTCACCTACGAGCGCGGCTCGCGTCTGATCACCGGGCCTTGGTGGGTGTTGCCAACCGGCGCCTCCGAACGTCCATAAACAAGCATTTGCGCTCTTCCGTCTCACCCCTTTTTTCACAGTGACGCACCCCTCTACAGGCCTCGACTTCGCGCGCATCGGTAGCATCGGCGTGAAACTCGAAGCGCTGTTCGAAGCGGTTCCGCTCGCCATTGCGATCTTCGACGGCGAGCTGCGTCTCGTGAATGCGAACGCGCGATACCGCGAGCTCACCGGAATGGCGTCCGGTCAGAAGGTCTCGATTTACGACGCCTTCCCGAACGCGCTCGCCGATTTGACCGATCAGATCGACTCGGCGCTGCGCGGCTCGACCCAGCCGACGGCGGTTCGCGTCCCATTCCAGCACCGCGGCGGGCGTCGCCTGATCGAGACGACCTTCGTGCAGCTCCCCGAGGAGTCGGGCGGGCGCGGGATCCTCTTCGCCGGCAACGACGTCAGCGAGCGAGAGGAGCTGCGTGAGAACCTGAGCCGGAACGTCGCCCAGCTCGAATCGATCTTCGACGTTATTCCCGACTCGGTGCGCGTGTTCGACACCGAGGGGCGGACCGTGCGCTCGAACACCCAGGCGCTCCAGGACCACCCGGGCGGCCAGCCGTCGACGCTGCGCGAGCTCTTGAAGCTCGACCGAACGCGCAAGGTGGACGGGACGAGCCTGTTCATGCATGAGCATCCGACCGCGCGCGCCTTGCGCGGCGAGCGTGTGCGCGGCGAGACGCTCGCCGTGAAGCGCGGCGTGGACGGCGCCCCGGTGATCATCGAGGTGAACTCGAACCCGCTCTACGACGAGCACGGGAAGATCCGCGGCGCCGTGACCGTCGAGCGCGACGTGACGGTGAAGACGAACCTGGCGAAGGCCCTCGAGGAGGAAGCCCGGCGCACGGCCGAGCTGTACGAGCGCGTCTCGACGGAAGCCGAGCGTCTCGAGCGGATGGTGCAGGAGCGCACCGCCGAGCTGCTCGCGCTCCAGGAAGCGCGGGCGCGCGAGCGTCGCCTGGCGGCAGTCGGCCAGCTCGCGGCCGGTGTGATGCACGACGTGAACAACGCGCTCAATCCGATCATGGCCGCGGCCTACCTGCTCGAGGCGAACGCCGAGAATCCGGCCGCGGTGCGCGACTACGCGGAGCGCATCGGCAAGGCGGCGGAGACGGGCGCGGCGACGGCGGCGCGCGTCGGTCGGTTCATTCGACAGGAACCGCTCCAGGCCGAGCG
>CBHWBX010000068.1:0-13466 GCA_966111935.1 uncultured Gemmatimonadaceae bacterium | reverse complement strand
CGTACCGAGCGGCCCGCGCGCGCCGCGGCCGCTCGCGCCCGCGGCGCCGGCGCGACGGCCGCGCTCGCGCGCGACGAACGCGAGCACGATCAATGCGGCGATGAGGCCGTTGCTCTGGGTTCCGTCGACGGTCGTCACGAGGCCGATGCCGGTGAGCTGCAGCGCGGTGATGCGCTGCTCGCGCGGAAGTGCCAGACGAATCGCCTGGAAGATCAGCATGACGTTCAGCAGATTCCACCCGAGGAGGGCGACGTTGAACGGCAGCCGTGCGAAGGGCGCGAAGAGCAGCGCGAACGTCGGACTGTACTTGAACAGGTCCGCGTGCTCGCTCGGATGCAGCGTGTACATGTCGCGCCCGGCGAGCAGGTGCTCGAACGCGGCGCGGAAGATCAGAAAGTTGTTGCATCGCCGAGCGACGCAGATCTCGGTCGCCGAGGCGACGACGGTGAGATAGACCGCGAACCAGAACCATTCGTTCGCGACGACCTCGCGGAGCTTCCTACGCCAATGCATAGTCTGCCCGGACTGCGCAATTTCCCGGCCCTCGTCAGAGCGCGGTGGGTCGTGCCGCTGCTCGCATCCGCGGTCGTGGCTGCTTCCGCCGGAGCTCGGACGCCGCGCGGCGACGGCACGGGCACGCTCGTCGGCTTCGTCAGCGCAAAGGACGGCGGCGTCGCGCTCGGCTACAGCGTCGTGTCGGTCACGTCGCCGGCGCGCGAGCAGTTCTCGACCGATCAGGGCGCCTTCGTGCTTCCGGGCCTCCCTGCGGGAATCGTGCATCTGCGTGTGCGCCACCTCGGCTACGTCCCTGTCGAGCTGGACGTGGAGGTTCGTCCCGGCGTGACGGACACGATCCACATTGCGTTGACGCACATCGTCGTCCGCCTGAACGCGGTGCAGGTGCGCGCGTATCCGGCGTGCGAGCGGCCAGGCGCCCCGTCGGTGAGCGAAGACGCGTCGTTCGCGACGGTGTTCGATCAGCTGCGGCAGAACGCCGAGCAGTACCGCCTGCTCACGCGACAGTATCCGTTCGTCTACGGCGTCGAGCGCACGTCAGGGCTCGTGTTCGCGTCGAACATGACGCGGCGACAGCAGGTCGATACGATCGCGATGCGCAGCGTCGACGAATGGCGATATCGTCCCGGCTCGGTGGTGCAGCAGGACCGGCGGATCTTCTTCCGCGACGTCACGATGCACATCCCGACGCTCGCGCAGTTCGCCGATCCGGTCTTCGTCGCGAACCACTGCTTCCACGACGCCGGCGTCGACACCGTCGACGGAAAGGCGCTGCTGCGCATCGACTTCGTGGCGGCGTCGCGCATACGCGAGCCGGACGTCGAAGGCGCGCTCTATCTCGATCCGGTGAATCTTCAGATCCGGCGCACGGTGCTCCGCCTGAGCAAGACGCCGCCGGCCGTCTCCGATCTCGTCGAGACTGAAGCGACGACGCTGTTCGCCGAGCTCGTGCCTTCCGTACCGATCATCGCCGCGGTGTCGTCGATCAATCGACTCAGGCCATCGACGAAGCAGCGCGATCCGGTGACGGCGACGACCGAAGAGCAACGACTGATCGCCGTCGCATTCACGCGCGGCCGCCCGGGGGAAACACCGAAGCCTCCCTGATGCCGCCCGGTACGGCCGCGTCTGGTATCGCGTGGTCCGCATGCTATGGTAAGGAATGCAAGGCCATTTCGATCCGGTCATCGTCGTCCTGTCGGTGCTGACGGCGGTGCTTTCCGTATATGTCGCGCTCGATCTCACCGGCCGCGTCGCCGCGGCTGAAGGCCCCGCACGATGGGCGTGGGTCGTCGCCGGCGCGCTCGCGACCGGTGTCGGACTGTGGACGATGCACTTCACCGGCATGCTCGCGCTTCATCTGCCGGTGGAAGTCTCCTACGCGCTGAGCGGTGTCGGGCTCGCGCTGCTGATCGCCGTCGGCGCATCGGTTGTTTCGTTGCTTGCCGGCGCATTCACGCGATGGCTCAGCATCACCGTCGTGGCCGCCGGATTCATTCTCGGCATCGGGATGGGAGCGATGCACGTCGTGGCGATGGGCGCGATGCGCATGGCTGCGACGCCGCGCTTCGACAATCGGCTCATCACGGCGTCGATGGTCATCGCGATCGCGGCCGGCATCGCGCTCATCGCGGTTGCGGCCCGGCTCCGTTCCGACGAGACCTGGCGCGGCTGGCGTCGCCGGGCCATGGCCGCTCTCGTGATCGGACCGATGATCGCGATCATGCACTACACCGCGATGGCCGGAACGTCGTTTACCCCCAGTCCGATCACGGTCGCCGAAATGCTGCAGCCGCAGCTCGTCGCCACGCACGGGCTCGCGTTCACGGCGATCGGCGGATGCCTCCTCCTCGTGTTGCTCGCGCTCGGCGGTGCGGCGGTGGATCGCACGCTGCGCCACCGCCTCGCGGTGACGACCGAGCATGCGCGGTTGCGCACGGAGGCCGAAGCCGCGCGCGATGCCGCCGAAGCCGCGAACCGCGCGAAGAGTGAGTTCCTGGCGGCGATGAGCCATGAGCTGCGGACGCCGCTCAACGCCATCGCGGGCTACACCGAGCTCCTCGAGATCGGCGTGCATGGACCGCTCAACGACGAGCAACAGCAGGACGTCCACCGCATCCAGCGCTCGCAGAAGCATCTTCTCAGTTTGATCAACGACGTGCTGAACTTCGCGAAGATCGAGGCGGGAAAGGTCCAGTTCCATCCGCGCGCGGTGCACGTCGGCGCGCTGCTCGACACGGTGGAAACGATGATTCTCCCGCAGGTCCAGGCACGTGGGCTGAACTTCACCTGCAACAACTCGAATCGCGACCTCACGGTCTTCTGCGATCCGGAAAAGGCCGAGCAGATCCTGCTCAACCTCCTCTCGAACGCCGCGAAGTTCACCGCGACCGGCGGGCATATCTCGGTCGACGTGGAGCGCGACGCGCACTCGGCGCGAATCGTCGTCCGCGACACCGGCGTCGGCATTCCTCCCGACAAGCTCGACGCGATCTTCGAGCCCTTCGTACAGGTCGAGCGGAATCACACGAGCAGCAGTGAAGGCGCGGGTCTCGGGCTGGCGATCAGTCGCGATCTCGCGCGCGCGATGAACGGCGATCTGACCGTCGAGAGCGAAGTCGGTGTCGGCTCGACGTTCACGCTGACGTTGCCCGTGGAAGCCGATGCGTCCCATCAGCTGGACAGCGACGTCTCCATCCGGCGACAGGATGCGACGTCGGCCGAACGAGGTGCGTGAAACCGCGCACGGTCTCATCGCGTTGTGTGACAACGTGCTACGACGACATCGCGTGAGTAACCCGTAGCGGGCACAGCCTCTGCCTTTGGGGCCTCGCGCGCGACGTCTGCGCACCCACCCAATCGTTCGAGGCTCGTATGTCCGCTTCATCCTTCGCGCGCGCGGCGCTCATCGCCGCCCTGAGCGCGGCGCCATTCATCGTTCCCGCTGCCACCGCGTCGGCGCAGGACACCGTCGTCGTTCGTCATCCGCGCGAGCTCACCGAGTTCGAGCGTCGCAGCGCCGGCGTTTTCTCGTTCATTCAGAGTCGCCCGCAGGGCACGCTCGCCAACAACATCGGCCTCGGATACGGATTCGACGCCGGCTATCTCTTTCGCCTCGATCGCGCCGGCTTCGTCGCGCTGCGCGCGGACGTCGGCTTTCTCCAGTACGGCGACGAGTCGAAGCGCGTCCCGCTGAGCACCACCGTCGGCGGCCGGATTCAGGTGAAGGTTTCGACGAACAACAACATCGTTCCGCTGTCGATCGGACCCCAGCTCATGTGGCCGCACGGCAGCGTGCGCCCGTACGTGAACGCCGGCATCGGCGGCCAGTTCTTCTATACGGAAAGCCACGTCGAGGGCGACGACGACCAGCTCCAGTTCGCGCGCACCACGAATCAGTGGGACAAGACGAAGAACTGGGTCGCGGGCGGCGGTGTGTACCTCCCCGTGTCGCGCGGCCGAGTGAAGGTCGACATCGACGCGGGCGCGCAGTTCATCAACGGCGGCCGCGCGCAGTATCTCCGTCCGGGCAGCATCGAGGATCTCCCGGACGGCCAGATCCGCATCACGCCGTTCGAGAGCGAGACGCACATGGTGCTTGTGCGGCTCGGGGTCCGGCTGGGGGTCTAGGCCTGAAGGAACCCTGGACCATACCCATTTGTTTACTGTACTATTGGAGCCTCCCCTACCAGGGTTCTGTCTGTGAAAAAGCTATCTCTCGCGTTGGCAATGATTTGCGCCGCCGGCGCCGCCGGATCCGCCGCGGCGCAAACGCCGGCGAAGGCGCCGGTCAAGCAGGCCGGCAAGACCGTCGCGGCCAAGCCGATCGATCGGGCGAATCTCGATACCACCTGCGCCGCCTGTAGCGACTTCTACACCTTCGCCAACGGCGGATGGCTCAAGCGGAACACCATTCCGGCCGCCTATCCGGAATGGGGCGCGTTCTACGAGCTCGCCGACAAGAACGAGCTCGTCGTCCACGACGTCATCGAAGCGGCGCGGAAGTCGGTCGCGGCCGGCGGCGCGAAGCCCGGCGCCAACACCTTCCGCATCGGCGCCTACTACGACGCCTGCATGGACACCACGACGATGGAATCGCTCGGCACCAAGCCGATCGATGCGTCGATGGCGCGCATCGCACGCATCCAGACGAGCGCCGATCTCCCGCAGGCGCTCGCGGACCTCGAGCACTCCGACGGTCTCGCGCCGTTCGGCGTGAGCCCCGGCCCCGATCTCAAGAACTCCAATCGCATCATCGCCAATGCCGGTCAGGGCGGGCTGACGATGGGCGAGCGGAGCTACTACGTCAGCGCCGATACGGCGATGAAGCGGTTCCGCGATTCGCTCGTCGTGCACATCGCGCGCACCTTCCAGCTCTACGGCGAGAACGCCGCCGACGCCCAGGCGCACGCGAAGACCGTCCTCGATATCGAGACGAAGTTCGCCGAAGCGTCGATGGACATCGTCACGCGGCGCAATCCGTCGGCGGTCTATCACCTGATGAGCGTCGCGCAGTTCGACTCGATCACGCCGCACATCAAGTGGGAATCGTTCCTGGCGACGCAGGGAGCGCCGGCCGTCGCCGAGGTCAACGTCCAGCAGCCGGACTTCTTCAAGGCGATGGACGGCTTCATCACCTCGATTCCCGTCGAGGACTGGAAGACGCTCCTTCGCTGGCGTCTGCTCAACACCGCGTCGGCGTCGCTCTCCTCGCGCTACCGGGACGAGAGCTTCGCGTTCAACAAGTTGTTCACCGGCCAGCGCGAGCGTCTGCCGCGCTGGAAGTCGTGCACCTCGCGCACGACCGGCGTGCTCGGCGAAGCGGTCGGCCAGGCGTACGTCGACAAGGCGTTCAGCCCCGCGGCAAAGGCGCGCGCGAAGGCGATCGTCGAGACCATGGTCGAGGTCCTCGGCGAGCGTATTCGCCAGCTCGACTGGATGAGCGATTCGACGAAGCAGCAGGCGTACGCGAAGCTCAGCTCGTTCACGCGCAAGATCGGCTATCCCGACAAGTGGAAGGACTACTCGCAGCTCGAGGTGCGCCGGGGCGAGTACTTCGAGAACCAGCGCCGCGCGACCGCGTGGTCGACGAAGACCGAGTGGGCGAAGGTCGGCAAGCCGGTCGACAAGTCGGAATGGGGAATGACGCCGTTCGAGGTGAACGCGTACTACAACCCGATCTGGAACGAGATCGTCTTCCCCGCCGGCATCCTCCAGCCGCCGTTCTTCGATCCGAACGCCGACGACGCCGTCAACTACGGCGCGATGGGCGCGGTGATCGGCCACGAGATGTCGCACGGCTTCGACGACCAGGGCCGGCGCTTCGACGCACAGGGCAATCTCCGCGACTGGTGGACGACGGCCGACGCCGACAAGTACAACACGCAGGCGCAGCGCGTCGTCGACCAGTTCAACGCCTACACGATCGTCGACAGCGCGACGCACGTGAACGGCAAGCTCACGCTCGGCGAGAACATCGGTGATCTCGGCGGATTGAAGATCGCCTACCTGGCGATGGAGAAGGCGCTCGCGAAGAAGGGTCGTCCGGCGAAGATCGACGGCTTCACGCCGGAGCAGCGCTTCTTCCTCGGCTGGGCGCAGGCGTGGCGCACGCTCCAGCGCGACGAGGCGGCGAAGTCGCAGGTCAATCGCGATCCGCACGCTCCGGCGAAGTGGCGCGTGAACGGACCGCTGAGCAACATGCCCGAGTTCGCGCAGGCCTGGGGCTGTAAGGACGGCGATGCGATGGTGCGCCCCGAGGCGCTCCGCGCCCGCATCTGGTAGGTCGATCGCTACGGTCGACGCGGCAACGCCGCGTTGACCGTGGTATCGACCGCCGCGAGCGTTTGCGTGAGGATTTTCGGGTTTCGATCCAACGTCTGCACTACGCGATCGACGATTCGCGCGACGTTGTCGAGATCGGCGTAGAGGTACAACTCGCCGTAGACGCCGACGATCCCCAGCTGGACCTTCTTGATGCCGACGTCGACGCCCGCGGTGATCTGAACAAGGTTCATCGCGTTCGCGTCGAGCGAGACGTGCGCCTTCACGTTCGACACCGTGAGACCGATCGAATCGACTGATAGCTCCGGCACCTCGAGGATCACGTCACGATTCGGCGTCAGCCCCGGTGCGGTGGTCGATTGAACGCGCGCGGGCGGCGGCGCGGGACGGCGGGTCGTCGTGTCGCGCGGAACCGGCTGCTGCGCAGCGAGCGGCGTCGCAATCGCGAGCATGAGCAGTGCGGCGACGATTCGGTGCTGCATCGATCAACTCCTTGGAAGTGTGCTGCTGCTGTCTGACGGCGGACGAGTCGTACCGCGCAGCTCGAGAGAGGCGCAATCCGGCGGCGTTGTCTTGTCCCGCTGTCCAGTGAGTGTGTTCGCAATGCACTCGGAATTGACGCGCCCGAAGATCTCGACAGCGATGTAGACATCTCGATATGTCGTGCCGGCCACGACCGGCGACGGCAGATTACGCCGCTCCAGAACGTGCACGGAGTCGAGCCCACCGCTGATTCTCACGTGCAACTGCGGCTGCTTCGCGAAGCGGACCTCGCGCGCGCTCGCCTCCGCGAAGATCACGACCGCGACGCGCTTCGCGCTGTCGACAGAGGCCGAGGCCTGCGCCGATGATGCGCGAGGTGCGAACGCGCCCATTCCCGCGAGGAGTGCCGCGGACGCCCATCGCCGCGGTCGGTAAGGCTTCGTTTCAGGCACGCCGCAGGAACGGGCAACTTTCGCGCCTTTTGTTTACGACGCGCACGACTTCTGCAATCGGAGCGCGACATGCGAAACGTTACCCACGTGATGCGTGCGCGGCTCGCCGCGCTGCTCATCGTCGGCCTGCCCGGTGTCATCATGGGCCAACAGCCGACGCCTTCAATGAATGCTCAAGGCAGGCCCGTGACCCAGCGCTTTCAGGGGACGCGCGACATGCACGTCGCCTGTGTGGGACCGGACAGCGGGCGCACGTTTCGGCGCGCGATCGGCGATAGCCTGACCCACACGACGACTCCGAACACCCCGCAGATCACCGGGGGCACCGAGCGATCGCACGAGTATCCGGAATACGACGTCGTGCTCGACGTGCCGAACCTCTGCGTGGAGCGGATCTTCCTGAAGGTGGACAGCGTCACGGCGAAGATCGCGCTCGACGCCAAGGTTTCGAACCTGTTGCACGTGTCGGCCGGCGCCGATGTGCTGATCGGCGACGTGGACCTCACGATCCAGGACGTGCGCGCGCGAGCACTCCTCTTGGTCGACCTCGACGACGTCGTTCACGCGGTCGACCAGACCCTCACCTTCGTCGACAACCATCCCGAAGTCGTCTCGGCACTCACGAGTACCCTTCAGAACACCGGAGCGGCGGTCGGCGGAGTCGTCGGCAACGTCGTCGGTGCCGTCGAGGGATTGCTGCTCGGCACGACGAAGCTCGCGAACGGAAACATCCTTCAGCATGTCGTCGACCAGGCTACCGGGAATCTCGTCGACAAGACGCTTTCGGCGGCCGGTAAGGTCATCGCACAAAAGACGGTCGGCAGCATTCTCAATCTTCCGACGGTGAAGGAAACCGCCGGCGCCGCCGGCGCGGTGGTTCGTCAGGTGCGCGATCAGGCCGGCAACCTCATTGAGTTCACGCTCGACAAGGCAACGAACAAACTTTCAAATGTAAGGTTGTTGAAGTAGGCACCGCGGTGCTGGCGTTCCGTCGGTGAACCGCGCATCATGCGGGGGTGAGGCACCCACCCCCCATGATGATGCGAACCATCGTTCTCGCGCTCCTTCAGACACTTGTCCTCGCGTCCGCCGCATTCGCGCAGGACCCCCTGCCCGCCTATCGCGCCCGACTACTGGGCGTCTACGACGAACGCACCGGCGACGCGATCGAAGGCGCCGAGGTCATCGACCTCCTCGAGAAGACGACCGCAGTCACGACGAAGACGGGCACCGTGACGCTCGCGTTTCTTCCCGACGGTGGCGGGATGATTCGCATTCGCAAGATCGGCTACAACACCGCGACGATGGTCGTCGCGATCTCGCCGGCGGACACGGTGCCGCTGACGGTCCTCCTCTCGCCGACCGCGACGCAGCTGGAGAAGGTCGTGACCACCGACTCGGCACCGCGCCACATCGCCCCGGGGCTGACGGCGTTCGAGGAGCGCCGGAAGCAAAACGTCGGCGGGTCGTTCATCGCCGCCGCGGAGCTGCGAAAGAGCGACGCTCGGCCGCTCGCGAACGTTCTCCGGAATATTCCGGGGCTCAAGGTCGCGTGCTCGGCGACGTTGAACGAGTGCCGAGCACTTTCCGGTCGATCGCAGTCGAAGTATGCGATCCTCGGCGGACAGTGCGTCGTCGATCTCTACCTCGACGGCGCCGCGCAGACCGACCCGGACCTGAACAAGCTGCGCGTCGATCAGCTCGGTGGGGTCGAATACTACGCCGGTGCGGCTGTACCTATTCAGTACAACCGCACCGGCTCGACGTGCGGAGTGTTGTTGCTCTGGTCGCGCGAGCGCTAGCTCACACTTCCCACGGCAAGCCAGACTTGCCGAAGTGACCGTAGTTGGTCGTCTGACGGTAGATCGGCGTGCGGAGCTGCAGGCGCTCGATCATCGCCGCCGGACGGTAGTCGAACTTCCGCACGAAATCCTCGGCAGCCTTCCAGTCGCCGGTGCCGAACGTGTCGACGCGGACGCTCACCGGCTCGGCGCGACCGATCGCGTACGCGACCTGCACCTCGGCGCGCTTCGCGAAGCCGTTCTTCACGACCTGACGGGCGACGAAGCGGCCGAAGTACGCGCCGCTGCGGTCGACCTTCGACGGATCCTTTCCGCTGAACGCGCCGCCGCCGTGACGGCCCATGCCGCCGTAGGTATCGACGATGATCTTGCGGCCGGTGACGCCGCAGTCAGCCGACGGACCGCCTTCGATGAACTGGCCGGTCGGGTTCACGAGCACCTCGACGTGCGGACCAAACCAGGTGCCGAGCACTTCCGGGGCGAGGCAGCTCGCCACGTAATCACGGATCTCGTCCTGCGACGCGTCGGCAGTGTGCTGGGTCGACACGAGAACGGTCTCGACGCGCACCGGCTGGTTGTCTTCGTAGCGAACGCTGACCTGCGTCTTCGAGTCCGGACGCAGCCAGTTGCGCTCACCCTTCTTGCGGGCGACCGAGATGCGGTGCGCGAGCTTGTGCGCGAGCTGCACCGGCAGCGGCATGAGCTCGGGCGTCTCGTCGCTCGCGTAACCGAACATGATGCCCTGATCGCCGGCGCCGCCCGTGTCTACGCCCATCGCGATGTCGCCCGACTGCTTGCTGATGAACTGAATGACCTTCACGCCGTCGGCGTTGAAGGCTTCGTTCTTGTCGGTGTAGCCGATCTCGCGGATCGCTTCGCGCGCGACCTTCTCGTAGTCCACGTTCGTGTTCGACGTGATCTCACCGGCGAGCACCACCTGCCCGCTCTTGCACAGCACCTCGCACGCGACACGGCTGTTCGGGTCGCCGGCAAGGTGAGCGTCGAGAATCGAGTCGGCGATGAAATCGCAGACCTTGTCCGGATGGCCTTCGCTGACCGATTCCGAGCTGAACGTGTACGAGCTCATGCAAATGTCTCCGCGGGTGAAGCGTCTACGTGGGAGGGGGAAAACGAAAAAGAGCGGTCCCGACTTCTTTTCGTCGGGCCGCTCATCGCAGACACGACTTAGACGGGTGTTGTCGGCGGGCAGTGCCGCCGCAGCGCGGCCCGTCAAATCGGGGAAATCGCCGCGCGTGGGAAAAGCTACAGGGCGGTTCGGGCGCGCGCCAGTGAGCGCGGTGACTGGGGCAGGCGGGAGCCAGTTGGGCCTAGGAACCGATTCGCGAGGTCATCGTGCTGTCTCTTCGTCGTCATGCCCACCAGCTCGGCGCGGGCGCCCTGCTCGTCCTCACCGCGTGCTCCCACGAACCCACGTCCCCCGGACCGGCACCGGCGCGCACCTCTCTGCCGCGCACACTCTCGGCGCCGGAACAAAGTGTTTTAGCGTCGACGAACGCGTTCTCGTTCGCGCTCTGGCGCCGACTAAATAATTCACAAAAAGATACTAATATCTTCGTCTCGCCGCTCAGCGCGTCGTTCGCGCTCGGCATGGCGATGAACGGCGCCGGCGGGAACACCCTCACCGAGATGCGCTCGGCGCTCCAGCTCGGGTCGAGCAGCGTCGCCGACGCGGACGCCGGCTACAAGGCACTGATCGGTCTGCTCACGACGCTCGATCCGAGCGTGAAGATGGAGATCGCCAACTCGATCTGGCCGCGCCGTGATTTCGCCGTCAACCAGTCGTTCCTCGATGCCGGACGCACCTGGTTCGACGCGACCGTCTCGCCGCTCGACTTCGCGAGTCCGACCGCGTTGACGACGATCAACGGTTGGGTGAACGACAGGACGCACGGCCGTATTCCGACGATCCTCGACCGGATCGATCCCGATGACGTGATGTTCCTCGTCAACGCCATCTACTTCAAAGGCACCTGGCGCGCGAAGTTCGACCCGGCCGAGACGCGCACCGCGCCCTTCCATGGTGTCGGCGGCGATCGCTCGGTCAGCCTCATGCATCGGCAGGGGACGATCTCGATGGCGGCCGGCGACGGATTCCGCGCCATCGACCTGCCATACGGCGACTCATCGTTCACGATGACCGTGATCCTTCCCGATCCCGACCGCAGCGTCGACGCGGTCGCGGCGTCGCTCGATGCGAGCAACTGGTCGGCACTCGTCGGGCGCTTCCGCAATCACGGGATCGATCTGTACCTCCCCAAGCTCACGCTCGAGTGGAAGCGCGATCTCATTCCCGACCTTCAGGCTCTGGGGATGCACGACGCCTTCGATCCGATGCGCGCGAGCTTCAGCGGAATCTCATCGCGTCCGGATCTCTACATCTCGACCGTCCGCCAGAAGGCGTTCGTGCAGATCGACGAGGAAGGCACCGAAGCGGCCGCGGTCACCTCGGTCGGCATCTCGGTGACGTCGGCTCCGGTCTACGAGCCGTTTCGCGTCGACCGGCCGTTCATCGTCGCGATTCGCGAGCGGCTCTCCGGAACGATCCTCTTCATGGGCAAGATCGTCCAGCTGCCCTGACGCTCAGGGCACGGTGATCAGCCCGACCGTGCCCCCGAGATCGTCTTCGACTTTCGGCAGGTTCGACGGCGGCGCCCATGCGCCGCCGTCGATGCGTATGGCCATGCGATGCAGGCCCGCTGTGATCGCGCGACGAATGATCCACGCGGTGTCGGCGCGCTCCATCTCGATCGGGGCCCAGTCGGTGAAGTCGCCCATTACTTCGACGCGCGCCGCCGAACGCGCGATGATCCGCACTTCGCGCAGGTCACCGACGTTCGTCACGACCGCACGCGGCTCGGCGTCGGGCCCGCGGCGTCGCGCGAACACGTGTAGGTGTGGCTGCGCGGTCACGCGCAGCGAGAGCGTTGCGTACTGGGTGCGCGGCACGCCGCGCACGAGATCCTCGAGCGTGCGCCCGACGCTCGCCGCGATCGCCGCACGCGGCGCGATCCACAGCTCGCCGTCGATCGACTGCCAATCCTGCTCGATGGCGAATGACCCCTGTCCGCGCCCGCCGACGGTCGCGCCGATCGACCAGGTCGTCGCGTCGTGACGCCACGACGCGCTGAGGTCCATGTAGTTGACGACGTTTTCCGAGACGTCGACGAGAATCGATGATTCTCCGAACACCGCCGCCGTGCGCGTGATCGCCGCGCCGAGCGTCACGCGTTCGGCCGCGGCCGTCCACCACGCGTCGAGCAGCGCCCGATTGCTCGGGATCGTCACGGCATTGTGCGACGTCGCACCGGCGCCTGCGCCGATCGCGCCGCCACGCCGTGCATCGCCGAGCTGAAGTTGCACGAGACCATCGGCGCTCGATGTCGGACGCAGGTTCGCCTGTCCGAACGCGCTCAGCGTCCCGATGCCCTGCACCGTCCATGAATGCCAGGTCGGCGTCGCCACGGCGAGCGCGCCAAGCCACTGGCCGGTCACCCCGCCGTCGCTCGTGTTCGCGGCGAGCAAGCTCGACGAGAAGGCGGCGCGCGGTGCGAGATAGCCGATGCTACCGCCGAGCGTGAAAGCGTTGGACTCGGCGAGCCCCGACTGGCGCAGATGCGAGGCGCCGAGCTCACCGCTCGCCGACCATTGGGCGCTCAGAGGCGTCGCGGCGAAGAGGAGGAGGAGCAGCGCGGGTGGGATGAGCCGGGCTCGGCGCATCCCACAAAATAATCATTGAACCGCCCGACTACGGGCGGCCGCGCCCCTTGGGATCGCTCCCGGTGCCGCTGGTGACCGGTCCTTGGAGGGTCTGCACCGGGACGATCGGCGCGTGCGCGAGCAGTGGGCGCAGCGGCGCCAGTCGCGTTTCCAGCGACGCCCTCGCGCCGGCACCCGCGATCACGTCCTGATTGACGTCGTTGCCGAGCGCGACGAGCTGGGCGTTGGTGGCACCGGCGCGCGTCAGTCGGCTCACGGTCGCCGTCGCCTCGAGCGGGCTCACGCCGCTTGCCACGAGCTGGGTCATCACGCCGAGCGCCACCGCGACCGAGCGTGACGGCTGGGCGGTGCGGATCGCGATCAACATGTCGACGGTCACCCCGTTCACGCTGAGGGCGTCCTCGCCCGCGGCGAGATCGGCGGGGACGGAGCGCGGCCCCAGCGCTTCGCGCGCGCGCTCGAGGCGTCGCGCGACGGCCTGTGCCGCCGACAGAAGACGCGCGTTCGGGGCGTGAATCATCGCCGCGTGACGCGCCTTCGAGATCACCGGATCGACCGGCAACCCGTTGCCGCGCACCGATTCGAGAATGTGCGAGAGCTGCTTCGCCGTCTCACGATCGCCGACGAAATCGAGCGCCTCCTGCGCGAGGGCGCGCGTCGCGCTTGCCGCGACGATCAGCACCGCGAAGAA
>CBHWBX010000067.1:0-13514 GCA_966111935.1 uncultured Gemmatimonadaceae bacterium | reverse complement strand
AGGGACTGGTCCCCCTGCAGTGACAGGAGATTCCTCGCTTCGCTCGGAATGACACGGGTCAGGAACTCGGATGCCTCCGCCCCCGCCTGCTGCACGAACACCGCCGGCGCATTATCGCAGTAGCCGAGGCAGGGCGATCGCATCCACGTGACGGCGTTCGGATCGATCTCGACGTGATCGCCCGCCGGACCGTGGGTGTGCGCGGGACCGAGCAGCCGCTCCATCTCGGTCGCCACTTCGTCGGCGCCGCGACACTTGCACGCGACGTCGTCACAGACGTGAATCACGCGCGGCGCGCGCGGCGTCGTCGCGAGCAGCGAATAGAACGTCGCGACGCCCCACGCCTCCGCCGGAGGAACGCTGAGGCGCGTGCAGACGTAATCGAGACCGCTCTCGCTGATCCACCCGACGCGCGACTGCAGGGCACGCAGCGCCGGCAGCAGGAGGTGTCGCTGCTCGCGAACGGCACGTCCGCCGAAGGCCGTGTGCGCGTCGCGCGCGCTGCCGCGCGCCCCACCCTCCCAGGCGGACGCCGGCGGGCCGAGCAGCGCGTCGACCGCGGCACGCTCATCCTCCGTCGGAATCGTGTGTCGCAGCCGGAGATCCATGTCAATCGTCCCCGGCCGAAACGGGCTCGGCGTGCCGCGCGAACGACGCGTTCCCTTCCCTCACGCCGACCCGCTTTACCGGCTCGACGCGCACCGCGCACGCCTTGAACTCGGCCGTGCCCGAGCGCGGATCGGTGGCGTTGATCGTGAGCAGGTTCGTCGCGACGTCGTCGGGGAAATGGAGTGTCATGAACACCACACCGGCACGGAGCCCGCGATCGACCCACACCGGCGCCTCGATCGAGCCGCGACGAGACGTGACGCGGACGACGTCGCCGACGTCGACGCCGAGCCGTTCGGCATCTTCAGGGGACATGTCGACGGATTCACCGCGATGAAGTGGTGAGTCGTAGCCGCCGGTCTGCACACCGGTATTATAGGACTCTAAACGCCGGCCCGTCGTCAGGACGAACGGGTATTCCTCGTCGGGGGTTTCCACCGGGCCGCTGTGGTGGACGGTGGAGAACGGCGCCGGACGTCCGCGACGCGCCGGATCGGACTCCCAGAGCCGCGCATGGAGGAACTTCGTGCCTGGATGCGTCTCGTCGGGACAGGGCCACTGCAATCCGCCGAGCGACTCGAGGCGCGCATAGGTCATCCCGGCGAGCTGCGGCGCGAGCGAGCGCAGCTCGTTCCAGACCTGCTCGGCGCCGTCGTAGCTCCAGCTGTAACCCAGCCTCTTAGCCAGCTGCGACATGATCCAGATCTCGTCGCGCGCATCGCCGGGAGGGGGCACCGCCTTGCGGACGCGCTGGACGCGGCGCTCGCTGTTCGTCACCGTTCCCTCGCCCTCCGCCCACGTCGCCGTCGCGGGGAGGACGACATCGGCGAGCTGCGCGGTCTTCGTGAGGAAGATCTCCTGTACGACGAGATGGTCGAGACTCTCGAGCACTTCGGTGACGTGCGCGGCGTCGGCGTCGGACTGCGCGGGATTCTCGCCGATGACGTAGAGCGCGGTGAGCTCGCGCGTCTCCATGGCGTGGATCATCTCGGTGAGATGCCAGCCGTTCTCGGGAATGATGTCGCGTCCCCACGCCGCCTCGAACTTCGCGCGATGCTTGGCGTTCTCGACGTCCTGGAAGCCGGGGAGCTTGTTCGGGAGCGCGCCCATGTCGCCGCCGCCCTGGACGTTGTTCTGGCCGCGCAGCGGATTGCATCCGCAACCGTAGCGGCCGACGTGACCGGTGAGCAGCGCAAGATTGATCAGCGCCCTGACGTTGTCCACGGCGTTGTGATGCTCGGTGATGCCGAGCGTCCAGCAGATCATCGCGCGATCCGCCTTGGCGTAGCGGATCGCCGAGTCGCGAATGACGTCGGCGGGCACGCCGGTGACGCGCTCGGCATAGTCGAGCGTGTAGGACTCGACGAGCTGCGCGTACGCCTCGAAGTTCGCGGTCGCGCGGGTGATGAACGTCCCGTCGTGCAGTCCCTCGTGAATGATCACGCGCGCCATGGCGTTCGCGAGCGCGATGTCCGTTCCGACGTGCAGGCCGAGCCAGACATCGGCCCATGCGGCCGACGACGTGCGCCGCGGATCGACCACGTGCAGCGTCGCACCGTTCTGGATTCCCTTGAGCAGGTGATGGAACCAGATCGGGTGCGCTTCACGGGCGTTCGATCCCCACAGGAAGACGAAGTCGGTGTGCTCCGCCTCCTCATAGGAGCTGGTCGAGCCGCCCGCGCCCAGGATGGTCGTCAGACCGACGACCGAGGGCGCGTGTCAGGTCCGATTACAGCTGTCGACGTTGTTGTTGCCGAACACCTGCCGGGCGAATTTCGCGGCGAGGAAGTTGACCTCGTTGGTCGACTTCGAGCAGCTGAAGATGCCCGTCGCGGTCCGGCCCTTTACCGACAAATTGCGACTGAATCCTTCGGCCGCGCGATCGAGCGCTTCGTCCCAGGTCGCAGGACGGAGGACACCCTGATCACGAACGAGCGGCTGAGTGAGGCGGGGATACGCGCCCGACGGCGCGGTTCGGCGATGCTTCACATGCGGCTCCCGAGCGGGATTGGTCGTGTGACGATGCACCGCGATCGGGGGCGGGGCAAGTGGTCAGACGTCGTGCTCGGTCCTCACGATGCCGCGGACGAGGAGCGGCATCGTAGCGCCCTGGAGCAGAATCGACAGCACGACCAGGCCGATCGTCGTCGCAACGATGAGGTCGCGACTCGGAATGCCGGCCGGCAGCGCGAGTGCGAGCACCATCGACAGCGCGCCGCGCAGGCCGCCCCAGATCACCACGGGCGTCCACGAGGACGGGAGCGGGTCGGCGCCGCGTCTCTGAATCGCCAGCGTGCCGCCGACGATCACGGCCCGCGCGAGGAGCATCGCCAGGAAGGCACTGACGATGGCCGGCAGAACGGTGCGAACGCGCTCGATGTCGAGCTCGAAGCCGATCAGCAGGAAAACGATCGAATTCAAGGCAAACGCGACGTACTGCCAGAACGACTCGGCCGCGGCCCGCGAGCGATCGGACATGCCGTGGTCGCGGCCATGCCGACCGCACAGCACGCCGGAGATGACTGTGGCGAGGACGCCCGACATCCCGAAATGCTCCGCCAGCACGAACGGCCCATACGCGGCAATCGTCGTGAGCGCGATCTCGATCATCGGGTCGTCGATGCGGCGGATGACCGCCGACGCGATGCTTCCGGCAACGACGCCGATCAGGGCCCCGCCGCCGGCGACCACGAGGAAGTCGAGCGCGAGCTTCCCCGGCCCAGCGGCCTGGCCACTGACGTAGGCGAGGGCAAGGGAGAAGAAGACGACGCCGGTGCCGTCGTTGAGCAGACTCTCCCCCTCGACCAGGGCCGCGAGACGATGGGGCGCACGAACCTCGCGAAACACAGCCGTGACCGCGACGGGATCGGTCGCGGCGACGATCGCACCGAGCAGGAGGCCGAATCGCCAGGTGAAAACCTCGGTCTGGCCGAGCAGATGGCCGATCACGACGATGATCGCGGCCATGACGGCGATCTCCACGATCACCCCGGGGACGGCCAGCGCCATCACGGTTTTCCAGACCCGCGCGAACGCGCGGAGATCCAGATGGAACGACGCTTCGAAGAGCAGTCCGGGGAGGAAGATCGTGAAGAGCAGCTCTTTCGTCAGATGCGGCGGCTCGATGAACCGAAACGCACCGAGCGCAAGACCGACGACGACGAGCGCGACGGTGAACGGCACCGCGAGGCGCCGGACGGCGATCGCGACTGCTGTCGAGATGCAGAAGAGGATGACGAGCGTTTCGGCGGGCATCCCCTAATGCTAGTCCTGTAGGGCACCTTCCTGGAGCATCTCGTCGAACGCCGGGAGGTCGCGAATGCGTGGCGCGCGCCCGATGAGATACGGGACAGCCGTCACGACGACGTTCCGCCGGAAAAGGAACGCCGTGCGGATGAACCACGACGTCTTGTTGTGCAGCAGATGGCCGAGCCACGACCGCGGCACGATCTCCGGGACGACGATCGTCACGAGGTCCGTCTGGCCGCCCTCGATCAGACCGTCGACGTACTCGACGAGTGGTCGGACGATCGAGCGGAACGGCGAGTGGACGACCGTGAGATCGACGCCGATGTCCCACTCGTGCCATGCCTGGCCCAGCACGGCGCCGGAATCCGGCTCGACCTCGATGAATACGGCCCGCACGTCCTCGGAGATCGTCGTCGCGTAGACGAGCGCGCCCGCCGCGGGCTTGGTGATGCCGTTCACGGGCACGACCACGGTGTGATGCAGGAACATCAGCGGCGACTGCCCCGCGTACGCGACCTCGCGGCCGAACGTCTCGTAGTGACGGTGAATCCGCCAGAGCAGGTAGATGATCACGGGAATGATCACCGAGACGATCCATCCACCCTCGGAGAACTTCGTGACGATCTGTACGAGCGACACGATTCCCGTCGCGAGGGCTCCGATGCCGTTGAGCGTCGCGCGCCGGCGCCACCCGTCACCGCGCTCACGCATCCAGTGCACGACCATTCCCGCCTGCGACAGCGTGAAGCAGACGAAGACGCCGATCGCGTAGAGGGGCACCAGGCGCGCGGTGTTGCCGTGGAACATCACGACGAGCAGAAGCGCGACGAGCCCGAGCGCGATGATGCCGTTCGAGAATGCCAGCCGGTCGCCACGCGCCAGAAACTGGCGCGGCATGTAGCGGTCGCGCGCAAGGATGCTCGCCAGTCGCGGGAAGTCAGCATAGGCGGTGTTCGCCGCGAGCACGAGCACGGCGAACGTCGAGTACTGGAGCGCGTAGTAGGCAAACGAGCTGCCGAAGACCTGATGCCCGAGCAGTGAGAGCACCGTCTGGTCGTTCATCGGCATGATCGCGAAATGATGCGCGAGCCAGCTCACGCCAAGAAAAAACGCGGCGAGGATGCCGACCATCCAGCCGAGCGTCGTGCGCGCGTTTCGCTGCGACGGCTCCTTGAAGGCGAGGATGCCGTTCGAGATCGCCTCGGTGCCGGTCATCGCCGAGCAGCCCTCGGCGAAACCGCGCAACAGGAGATAGAAGAGCGCGACGCCGGTGAGCGTCGCCGTGTGCGACGGCACCGCGACCGGCGGCGCCTCCGGGTGGGCGACGCCGGCATGCGCGCGATACATCCCGACGCCGATTAGCGCGAGCATCATCCCGATGAACGCATACGTCGGCACGGAGAACAACGCCCCAGATTCGCGCACGCCGCGCAGGTTCACGACGGTGAGCAGCACGATCGAGGCGACGCAGAGCGCCACGGTGTGCGCGAGAAGCGACGGATACGCCGACGTGATCGCCGCGACGCCCGAGGAGATCGAGACGGCGACGGTCAGGACATAATCGGTGAGCAGCGCCGCGGCGGCGACGAGGCCCGGCGCATTGCCGAGATTCTCACGGGCGACCGTGTACGATCCGCCGCCGCCCGGATATGCGTTGATGGTTTGGCGATACGACAAACCAACGAGTAGCAGCAGCCCGACGATGACCGCCGAGATCGGAATGACGTAGCCGACCGCGGCAACACCGATCGCGCCGCCGACGACGATGAGGATCTGATCGGTGGCGTACGCGACCGACGAGATCGCGTCGGAGGAAAGGACGGCGAGCGCGGTCTTCTTCGAGAGACGCTCGTGGTCGAGGCGGTCGGAGGCGAGCGGACGACCGACGAGGACGCGCTTCACGCGCGTGATGGGTTGTAGGCTGGGCATAAACTCAGGTCAGCAACGACAACCTTATCGTTAAGCGCACGGCCATAAAGACCGCATAAAGAAAACACACGCTTCCGCTAAGATTGGCCGGTCGCTCCCCTTCACCAGGCCTTCAGGGATCGATCAAAGCTTCACGAGCAGGGCGAGATTGAGTCGGGTCTCGTTCCGGCGCAGGTCGGGAAGGAAACCGGGGACGACCGTCCCCGGCGCGCCGGTGTTTCCGCCCACCGGCGTCACGCCGCCAGGACCCGCGAAATACGGAACACTGCTGTGGCGATGGATGACCTCGGCGCGGAACGTCGTGTATTGATCCGGCATGTAGTCGAACGTCGCCGAAGCGTCCCACGCCTTGAATGGATCGCCGGGATTGGTGGTGAAATAGGGCGTACCGGAGAACGCGGTCGCGCCGTTGATCGGCGGCAGCAGGACGAGGTAGCGCCCCGGATTGTTCATCGCACCGGTGCCAAGCGTGACGCCGAAGTGGTCGTTGTCGAACCACATCCGGTTGTAGACCATGTAGCCGAGAAAGCTCTGCTTCGGATTGTTATCATTGCCGCCACAGCTCACTCCGGCGCCGCGCTCGCATCCCGCATCGATGGTGAGCGATACCGCCGCCTTGTCGAACACCGACTTTGGCCGATCGTAGTATTTCAGCTCGATGCTATTGTCGGTGTGGACGCGATAGCGATCGGGGAGTCCGAGCCAGTCGTGCCCGTAGTAGTTGTTGGAGATCAGCACGAACGAGCCGTTCGGCCGCCACTGCACCGATGCGCCGATGCCCGGGGCACTGTTGAACATCCCGTATGACTGCCACCCGTTGATGAGCCATGGCTCGATCTTCAGATGCTCATTCGGAAAGATCTGGACACGCAGACCGGTAAAGAACCAGGGCGTGTTCGACGAGACGTACGACGGCTGGTACGCCCAGTTGTCGAAGTTGTAGTAGCTGAAGAGGCCGATGTACGAGAGGAAGATGCCGCCGTCGAGATTGATGCCGTTCAGCTTGTTCCAGTGACGTCCGCCGTACGCCTCCGAGAGATATCGATACGCGTTGTCGAGCTGCCACTGGCCGCGCCCGGGGCTCGCGTCGTTGCGCGGCGTCATCGTCGAGTAGAGGCCGAGCTGCGTCATGAAGCGTCCGCGAACCGCGCCGCAGCTGAAGTCACCCCCGACGCCGAGTTGTTGCAACTGGAGCTCACTCGTGCGCCCGCTTTCCGACGTTCCAATGAGAGTGTGATCCCTCGGGTGGTTGTAGCTCTCGATGAACGTGACGTCGGCGCGGAACTCGCCGGAAAAGTGCTCCGTCTTGAGCGGCGAATCCTTCGTCCGCGCGTTCCCGTTCATCCAGGTGAAGTCGGCGAAGGCGAACGGTTCGGCCTTCTTATGGGCGGTGTCGGGCGCGCACGCCTGAGCATGCGCCGGCGCGACGCCGGCTAGCGCAACGCCGACGAGGGCGCCACCGACGCATACGAGGCGGGATCGCCATGAGTTGGTGATCATTTCGAGCACGCTGCCGAGCGCGTGTTTGGGAGAAGAAGAGAGCGACCACCGCCATCCTACAAGACGCGGCATTAATGCCGCGTCATCGTCTTCGCCGCCGACATTAAGAAGTCGTGAATTCGCGGCACTGCCGCGCGCCTTCACGAACTCTTTACGCGAGGATACCGCGCACTCACGCGCGCTCTATGGCTCGACATCTATCGTTCGTGCAACGGGAGTTGGCACGATGTCGCACAGTCAGAAGGCCGGCGGGCGTCGCGCGGCCGCTACACCGGCGGATTACCGGGACCCTCGCGCGGTCGACGCCTGGCTCGACGTGCTTTGCGGGCTCGATGCCGAGGCGTGGCGGACCATCGGTCGCCTCTGCCTCGAGGAACGTCGCGCGACGCGGATGCGCGACGCGCAACGCGAGCTCGGCGGGATGCTCGCACGCGACCGCGCGGACGTCGACGTCTGGATGTTACGCGATCAGGTCGAGACGATCTGCCACGTTGCGGAAGCCGCATGTCGTGACAGAAGTCGCGCGGCGCGGCGTGAGCTGCTCGCCGGGCGCGACGCCGCGCAATGGGCGATACTGGCGGTCGCATTCGGTGATAGAATCTCCGCGGCCGACGCGGCGTTGCTCTGCTCCCCCTTCACCGACGCGCTCCCTCGCCCGCCGGTGCGGAGCGCTTAAGCGTCGTCGACGGGAAGCTCGGCGACATTTATCGCGGGCACGCTCAATCGGAAGACGCTGCCGCCGCCCGGACGCTCGGCGAACGTCACGTCGCCGCCCTGGGCACGCGCAATCCCGCGCGCGATCGACAGTCCGAGGCCGGTGCCGCCGACGTCCGGTTGTGAGTCAGTCGGTCGATAGAATGCCTCGAACATGCGTTCACGCTCGGCAGGCGGAACGCCGGGACCCCGGTCGGCGACGGAAAACACGAGCATACGCCCCTCGCGCGCCGCACCGAGATCGATCGGCGCATCAGCGGGAGAGTACTTCGCCGCGTTGTCGATCAGGTTGACGAGCGCGCGCAACGTCTGCGCGAAGTCGAAACGTCCGAATAGAAAGGCGTCGTCGCTGCTCACGGCAATGCGGAGCTCGCGGCCGGCGAGACGTCCCGACGTCTGCTGCGCGGCCGCGCCGAGCAGGTCTTCGGCTTCGTTCGCCTGAACATCGGATGCGGCCGTCCCGGCGGCGATGCGCGAGAGGTCGAGCATCTGCGCGACGAACGCGTTCAGTCGGTCCGCCTCCTCCTCGATCACTTCCGCGCGCTCATCGCCGGCCGCGGCGATCTCGTGGGCGATGCCCTTGATCGTCGTGAGCGGCGTCCGCAAATCGTGCGACACCGATGCCAGCACCGCATCCTTGGCGCGGTGTGCTTCCTGAAGCACCGCGGCGCGCTCGGCCTCGGCGACGAGGCGTACACGTTCGACACCGAGCGCCGCGTAGTAGGCGAGCGCGTCGAGAACGCGGATCTGTTCAGCGGTCAAGCGAATGCCGTCGGGATCGGCGATCCGCAGCACGCCGACCGTCCGATCACGCACACGCAACGGTCGCACGTACGTGCGAAGCGCTGCATGCGTGAGTGCATCGGCCGGCATCTCGGGGAGCGCGGTGCCGTCGAGGCGCTCGGCGGCGCTCACGCCGTAGGTCATCGCGCGCACGCTCGACGGATCGTCGTCGATGAAGCGGTCGTCGGCGCGGCGCACGACGCAATCCTCGACGCCGATCGAGGAACGGATGACCGAGACGATGGCAGTGAGTGCTTCTTCGGCACGAGCGGCATTCAGCGTTTCAGCGCCGAGTGCGGCGAGTCGATCGATCTCGGCGGCGCGGAGCCGGGCGACCTCGGCCTCCTCCTGCGCCCGGTAGAGGAGTTGGGCGGAGAGAATGCTCGTCCCAAGGAATGCGACGAGGACGAGCCAGTTGCGCGGATCCTGAATGACCAGTGTGCCGAAGGGCGGCAGGAAGAAGAGGTCGAAACAGATGAAAGAGACCGCGGCAAGCGCGAAGCCGAGCGGTCGCCCGCCGCGCGCGCTTCCTCCCTGCACGAGCAGCAAATAGGCGAGCGTGACGTGCGCGGCGTTGAGTCGCTGACGAAGCAGCGCGAGAAGGATCGTCACGACGGTGAGCGCGCCGAACCAGAGCACCCATCGGCGCAGGCGCGGCGACTCGCCGGTCACTGCTCGTTCTCGAACCGATAGCCGACGCCGGGCTCGGTGATGATCAGCTTCGGACGCACCGAATCGATCTCCAGCTTCCGACGGAGGTTGCGCACGTGGACCCGCAGATATTGTTGCATGTCGCCGGATGAGTTGCCCCACACCGCGCGAAAGAGCTGCTGGTGCGTGAGCGTGCGGCCGGAGTGCTTGAGGAAAGTGCGCAGCAGCTCCCACTCCGTCCGGGTCAGATGAATCACGTCGTCGCCGCGCTTCACGGACGGCTTGACCGGGTCGATGACGAGATCGCCGACAGTGATGACGGGATTGGGTCCCGCCGCCGGCGCGAGCCGCGAGCGCCGCAGCTGCGCGCGCACGCGCGCCTGGAACTCGCTCGGGCTGAACGGCTTGGTGATGTAGTCGTCGGCGCCGGCGTCGAGCAGCGCGACCTTTTCCTGATCGGAATGCCTCGCCGACAGCACGATGATCGGCGCCGAGGACCAGCCACGAATCTCGCGGCAGACCTCGAGCCCGCTCACGTCCGGGAGCCCGAGGTCGAGGACGATGAGCACGGGCCGCTCGGCCGCGGCGAGATCGATCGCTTCGCGCCCAGTCCCGGCCTCGAGGACGCGAGCGTTCTCGGCAGCGAGCGCGTTGCGAACGACGCGCCGGATCTGGGGCTGGGGGGCGTCGCCGCGCAGGGGGTCGGGCATGGGGGGAGGGTAGCGTCGTTGCCGTCGGACCGCCTCCCCGGGGCAGCCGGCAGGCGGACATAAAAACGCTCCCCTACTTGTCAGAGGGGAGCTCTGAAACCATCTTCCCCTCTAACTCGTAGGGAACTCCACCAGGAACCGGCACTCCCGACTATGCGCGACGGCAATCTTCTCAAAGGCACGCTCGACCTCCTCGTCCTCAAATCGCTCTCCTGGGGCCCCCGCCACGGCTACGCGGTCGCCGAGTGGGTGCGGGCGGTCACCGATGGCGAGCTGCTCGTCGAGGAAGGGCCGCTCTACACCGCCCTTCACCGCCTCGAGAAGAACGGCTGGCTCACCGCGGAGTGGGGATACTCCGAGAACAACCGCCGCGCGAAGTACTACCAGCTGAGCCGCGCCGGACGCGCCGAGCTCCGCGCCGAGACGACCGCGTGGGAGCGGTACACGCGGGCCGTGGGCAAGGCGCTCGCGGCGCCTGCACCAGTGACGGCGTAACGAGGAGCACCATGCGACGAGTCTTTCGACTTCCCTTCACACGCGATCGCATCGCCCGCGAGATCGACGACGAGCTGGCGTTCCATCTCGAGATGCGCGTGCAGCGGCTCATCGCCGCCGGGTGGACGCCGGAGGCGGCGCGGCAGGAAGCGATTCGGCAGTTCGGCGACGTCGACACGGTACGGGCGTCGCTCGTCACGATGGACCATCAACGCGAACAGGCGGAACGCCGGGCAAACATGATCAGCGAGCTTCATCAGGACGTCGGCTACGCGCTGCGGGCGCTGCGCCGCAACCTCGGCTTCACGGCGGTGATCGTTCTCGCGCTGGCGATCGGCATCGGCGCGAACACGGCGATCTTCACGCTCGTCGATGCCCTGCTCCTGCGACAGCTGCCGGTGGCGCAACCGGAGCAGCTCGTCGCGATCGGCAACACGACGCGCGTCGGCTCACGCTCGTCCGGATCCCCGCGCGTCGATCTCATCTCGGTGCCGCTCTATCGCGACATCCGCGCGCAGAACGATCTGTTCACCGACGTCCTGGCCTCGGGGCGCGCCGGGCGCGTCGACGCGCGGATCGACGACACCGGCGGGGAGCTCGAGCATCCGCGCGGACGCTTCGTCTCCGGGAACTACTTCACGCTGCTCGGTGTGAAGCCGATGCTCGGCCGCGCCTTCGACGCAAGCATGGACGACGTGCCGGGCTCGTCGCCCGTCGTCACGATCAGTCACGGCTACTGGACGCGGCGCTTCCATAACGACCCATCGGTCATCGGACATCAGGTCCTGATCGATGGAACGAAGATGACGATCATCGGCGTGATGCCGGAGTCGTTCACCGGCGAGATCGTCGGGCAGGCCACCGACCTGTGGTTGCCGCTGTCGATGCAGGACGTGCTACAGCCGCATCAGAAGATGCTCAACGAGCGTACGCACAACTGGCTGCTCCTGCTCGGTCGGCTCAAGCCGGGTGCGACGCTCGCGCAGGCGCAGCAGCGGCTGCCGCAGCTCCTCGCGCGCGAGATCGTCGCCAGCGCGCCGCCGAACGTGGCGCGCGACTTTCAGGCGAGCGAGCCGCGGTACTTCGTCAGCTCGGGGGCGAAGGGGTTCTCACGCGTGCGCGATTCGTTCCAGGCGCCGCTGCTCACGCTGATGATCGGCGTCGCGCTGCTGCTTTGCATCATCTGCGCGAACGTCGCCAATCTGCTGTTCGCGCGCGCCGTCACGCGCGGCCGAGAGATGGCGGTGCGCATCGCCCTCGGCGCGGGCCGCGCGCGGCTGATGCGGCAGCTCCTCACGGAGAGCTTTGTCCTCGCCGTGGTCAGCGCGGCGGCCGGGCTGCTCGTCGCGTGGTGGGGGAGCCATGCGCTGCTCGCCCTGACATCGGATGGAATGGCGCCACCGATCCGTCTCGCGCTCGACCTTCCGGTGCTCGCGTTCACGCTCGGCGTCTCGGTGCTCGCGGTGCTCCTGTTCGGCCTCGCGCCGGCGCTCCGGGCATCGCGCGTCGATCTGGCGAGCTCGATGCGCTCGCGCGCGCATGCGGTATCCGGCCGCGCGCTCGACGGACGCGGGCAGCGCGCGCCGCTCGGCCGGGTGCTCATCGCCGGACAGGTGGCGCTGTCGATCGTGCTGCTGATGGGCGCGACGATGCTCGTGCGCAGCCTGCGCAACCTTCAGGCGACCGACGTCGGCGTCGATCGCGACCATCTCGTCATCGTCGATGTCGACGTGACGTCGCGCGACTATCATGGGGCGCAGCTCGCGTCGCTCGTCCGCACGATGAGCACGCGCCTGGGCGCGATTCACGGCGTGCGCGCGGTGACGTACTCGGAGAACGGCATCTTCTCGGGCACCGACAACGGCACGTCGCTGCAGATCCCCGGCTTCGTCGCCCGCACGCCCGAAGACACGACGATCAACTACGACGAGGTCGGCGCGGGCTTCGCATCCGCCGTCGGCGCGCGGATCGTCGCCGGGCGCGACCTCGCGACGACCGACGAGGACCGGCCGACGCGCGTCGCCGTCGTGAATCAGACGCTCGCCAACTTCTACTTCCCGGGCCAGAGCGCGATCGGCAAGTATCTGCGCTTCGGCGACTCGGTCGCGGTGGAGATCGTCGGCGTGATGACGGACACGCGCGATCACGAAGTGTCGGCGAAACCGGAGCGGCGCGCGTACTTCCCATTCGTGCACGCCGCGGACAGCATCTTCGGCGAGCCGGGCTCGCTGCGGTTCATCGTGCGCACCGAGGGAGATCCGAGCGCGCTGGTCCAGACGATTCGCCAGACGGTCGTCGCGGTCGATCCGCAGCTGCCGATCGACGGCGTCGATCCGCTCGTCTCACTCCTGCGAACGACGATGAGCGAGGAACGGCTCGTCGCGCGGCTTGCGACCGGCTTCGGGGTGCTCGCGCTGCTGCTCGCGGCGATCGGCTTGTACGGCGTGATGACCTATGCGATCACCCGTCGCACCGGCGAGATCGGCCTCCGCGTTGCCCTCGGCGCGCAGCGCGGCGACGTGCTGCGGATGGTGTTCGGCGAGTCGCTGCGGCTCGTCGGCGTCGGCGTGGTCATCGGGCTGCCGCTCGCGATCGCCGTGACGCGACTGCTGCGAAATCAGTTGCACGAAGTGTCGCCGGCTGATCCGATTTCGATCGCCGTGGCGATCGGCGTGCTCGCGATCAGCGCGATCGTTGCCGTCGCGCTGCCGGCGCTGCGGGCGTCGAGGGTGTCGCCGATCGTAGCGTTGAGGTCCGAGTAGGTGCAACTGCTTCAACGCAGAGGCGCAGAGACGCAGAGGTTCGCAGAGGACTGCAAACGGCGAAAGAACCAAGAATGACTGAAAAAAGAACGGCGACTCCACTCTCGGAGTC
>CBHWBX010000066.1:0-13591 GCA_966111935.1 uncultured Gemmatimonadaceae bacterium | reverse complement strand
TCGCCGCCGCCAGAGGCAGCGTCGCCGCAAGCACGGCCGCGAGGAGAGGGGCCCTTCGCGCTACGCGCTCAGGATGACGCATCTCAACACCCGAGGACGAGCGAGATGTTTTCGGCAAGGCGTGACTCCTCGTGCGAAAGGAGCGTGAACGACGGGCGCGCGTCGAGCACGACGTCGCCGGACGGGAGGCCGCAATTCTCGAGCGTCGTGCGACCGCTGGCGACGGCGTCGACGACGCGCGGGTAGACGATATGTTCGACACGCAGCACGCGTGCGGCGAGCGACGCCGCGTCGTCGCCCGGGAAGACGGGCACCGGCCACTGCGCGATGATCCGGCCGCGATCGTAGACGTCGTCGATGAAATGCGCGGTCACCCCCGTCACGCGCGCTCCCGATTCGATCACGGCGGCATGCACGCGGTTGCCGTACATCCCATGTCCGCCGAAGGCGGGAAGCAGAGCCGGATGGATGTTGATGATCCGACCCTCGAAGCGCCGCACGACCTCGGCTGGTACCAGCTTCAGGAAGCCGGCGAGCACGATCAGGTCGACGTCGTGCCGGGCGAGCACTTCGGCGAGATCGTCGCCATCCGGATGTTTGGGCCCGCGCAGCACGCTCGTCGGGACGTCGCGGTGCCGCGCCTTGTCGAGCGCGCCGGCGTTTGCCTTGTCGCTCGCGACGAGGACGACACGTCCGCTGCGCTGGTCCCCGAGCGTGTCGAAGTACTCGAGAATGGCCTGGAGGTTCGAGCCTCCGCCCGAAGCGAGAACGGCGATGCGCGAGCTCATCGCGCGCATTCTATTGCCGTCCTTCACGCGGAGGAAGCGCGTCGACGTACCGCTGAACGGCCTCAGCGAGCGAGTGTGCCGTGGAAATCCCCGCCTCGCGGGTCTTCTCGAGATCGGCGGGCGGCGTCGAATCGACGTCGAGCAGCACCGCCAGTCCGCCGAACGCCGACGCCGGCGCCACGTCGCGCCAGCGATCGCCGACGAACAGCGAGCGCGCGCCGTCAACGGAATGCTCGGCGATCGCCTTGCGATACATGCCGAGTCCAGGCTTGCGACAGTCGCACTCGCCGGTGATCTCGGGAAGGTGCGGGCACATGTACGTCGCGTCGATGCGTGCACCCTCGGCGGCGAGCAGCTCGACGACGCGACGGCGCACCTGCTCGTAGTCGTCGGCGCTCAGGTAGCCGCGCGCGATGCCCGACTGGTTCGTGATGATGATCGTCGCGACACCGTGATCGTTCAGAAGTCGGACGGCCTCGGCGGCGCCGGGGAGCAGGACGACGTCGTTCGGGTCGCGGACGTAGTTGGCGTCGCGAATGATCGTTCCGTCACGATCCATGAATGCGGCGGGGCGCGTCATGTCGGAGCGCGGCGGAGAAGGCTGACGAGCAGGGAATCATCCTCGGGAAAAACGGTTCGAACGTCGAGCAGCAGGCGGCCGTCGGCCACCCGGCCGATCACCGGCGGATCACCGGCGCGAAGCGCGCGCTCGATCGCATCGACCTTGCCGTCGATCGCGATGCCGACGGACGGGATCTTCGCGGTGGGGAAGGCGCCGCCGCCGACGCTCGCGTCGGTCTCGACGACGCGTGCGCGCTCGCCGATCTCGCGCACGATCGCGTCGGCTCGCGGTCGGAGCGTGCCGACTTCGGCGGTGAGCTGCGCGAGCGTCGGGATCTCGCGACGCGCGACCTCGGGATCGCGGTAGAGCGCGAGCGTCGCCTCGAGTCCCGCGAGCGTGAGCTTGTCGACGCGGTACGAGCGTGTGAGTGGATTCTTTCGAATCCGATCGATGATGTCGCGCTTGCCGAGGAGCAGACCGGCCTGCGGTCCGCCGAGCAGCTTGTCGCCGCTCATCGCGACGAGCGACGCCCCGGCGCGGATCGCGTCCGCCGCGGTCGGCTCACCGCCGAGCCCCCATGCGTCGAGCGACATCATGAGACCGCTGCCGAGATCGTGGATGAACGGCACGCCGCGCTCGGCGCTCAGCGCCGCGAGCTCCGACGGCGATGCTTCGGCGACGAAGCCGGCGATCTCGAAGTTGCTGCGATGCACTTTCACGATCGCACCGGTATCGGCGGCGATCGCGCGACGGTAGTCGTCGATGCGCGTCCGGTTCGTGGTGCCGACCTCGACGAGCCGCGCGCCACTCTTTCCCATGATCTCGGGAATACGGAAGCTGCCGCCGATCTCCACGAGCTCACCGCGCGAGACGATCGCGCCCCGTCCGTCGCTGAGCGTGTTCAACGCGAGCACCAGCGCCGCGGCGCAGTTGTTCACGACGAGCGCGTCCTCGGCGCCGGTCAGCTCGCGCAGGAGCGTCGCGCAGTGGACGTAGCGCGATCCGCGCGCACCGGTGTCGAGATCATACTCGAGGTTGGAGAAGCCGGCGGCGATGCGGGCGATCGCGTCGATTGCGGCGCGCGGGAGCGGCGCCCGTCCGAGGTTGGTGTGCAGGACGACACCGGTCGCGTTGATCACGGGACGGAGCGACGGACGGAGCTTTGCCTCGAGCGCGTCGGAGACGGCGCGTCCCCAGGCATCGTCATCGCGCGGCGCACGATCGGGCTGGGCGCGCGCACCGTCGATCGCCCGGCGTACGGCGTCGACGACGACGGGGCGGGGCGCGCGATCGAAGAGGGGACGCACGGCCGCGCTCTCGAGAAGCGTGCTCACACTGGGGAGGGCGCGGCGTGCGTCAGTCATCGCTCAGCGCGGCGGACGTCCAGGGGGACGCCGCGTCGTATCGGGCGATGTGCGCAGCGTGTCGCGCGGCGCGGGCGCCGCGATCGTGAAGCCGCGTCGGAGCTCGGTCGTCGACGTGCGGCCGGCCATGTTCACGATGCCGTGCGCGAAGAGGACGTAGCGACCGGGGGTGAGCGGCGTCGTCGGCGACACCGTGAGGATCACGATGTTCTCCGGCGGCGGCGCGCTCGGCTTCGCCGCCGCGGGGGCGGGGCGATTGCCGGTGGTCGGCGCCGCGGGCGGCGCCGGCGGCGCGGCACGACGCGTCGTATCGGTCGCGGCACGTCGCACGGAATCCGCGCGCTCCCTGGCGCGGGCGAAGGCCGAGCCCCACTGCGCGCTCGTGATCGGGATGACCGTCGAGTCGGCGCGTTGGAGGCGGAAGAGCGACGGCTGGAGCGTCATCGCCGGATTGAGCGCCTTGTCGAAGCTCACCCGCAGGTCGAGCGAATCTTCCTTCACGACGTCGACGAGCGCGGCGGGCAGCGAGTCGCGCTCGATCGTCTTGAGCTCGACGTTCGGCCGCGCGTTGACGACGTGGACCGTGACGCTGTCCCACTTCTCGCGCAGGTCGATCGCGCGATTGTTGTTCTGATCGATCAGGGCGCGGACGAGATAGTCGCCGGCGGGCATCGGCCCGACGTCGAAGCGGCCGAGCGAATCTGTGGCCGTGACGTAGGCGAGCGTCGTGTCGGCGAGCGAGACCGCTTCGACGTAGGCGCCGTTCGCAGTGTGCTGGGCCGCCCAATCGAACACCGTGCCGACGACCCCGAAAGCGGGGAAGCCCGATCCGGTCGAGAAGAGGATCGTCGCGCCGTCCTTGCGGATGTTGCCGCGGAGGTCGGCGAGGCCGGGCAGCATTGTCACGCGATAGGCCGTGTTCGCGCGGAACCCGCGGCGCGGACGGATCGTGATGCGGCCGCGGTGCCAGTTGACGCTCGGCGTGCCGTCGCGCGGCGAGATCATGAACAGCTGGTCGAGCGTCGCGCTCGCCCCCGACGGCCGGTCGCTCACCACTTCATCGAACTTGAATTCAACTTCTTTGATCTTGACGTTCGTCGCCCCGGAGTCCGGATTCGTGGCGACGATCTTCGGCGGCTCCTTGCGCTCGGGGCCGCCCGGCGGCGTCCCCGCCGACGCGCAGCCGGCGAGGACGACGGCGCCGGCGATCGCGGTCAGGCGCCGCACAGCGACCTCACCTTCTCGCGCAGCTGGTCGGCCTTCGCCTTCATCTCGGCGAGGATCGCGCGGTCGTTCGCCACGACCTGCGGCGGCGCCTTCGCGACGTACTTCTCGTTCGAGAGACGCCCTTCGCGCGACACGATCTGCTTCTCCAGCTCCGCCACCTCGCCGCGCAGGCGCGCACACTCCTTCTCGACGTCGATCAGGCCGGCGAGCGGCACGACGACTTCCGTTCCACCCGCGAGCACCGCGTGCGCCGCCGCGCCTTCCGGTGCCGCGCTCGCCACGCGGACGTCGCCGCGCGTGAGCCGGCCGACCGTCGCCGCCTCGCTCTCGAACAGCGCGTTCGCGCCGTTCCCGTCCGCCTTCGTCACGATCACGACTTCGATCATCTTGCCCGGCGCGACGTTGTTGTCGCCGCGGATCTGCCGCACCGCGAGCACCGCCTCGCGAATCTCCTCGAACTCGGTCGCGCCCGCGGGCGCCGTGCCGGCCCGACGCGTCGGCCAGGCCGCCCGCACCAGGAACTCGCCGTCGACGTGGCCCGGTAGCCGCTGCCAGAGCGATTCCGTCACGAACGGCACCGCCGGGTGGAGCAGGCGCAGCGCGCGATCGAACGCGTACACGAGCACCGCGCGCGCGACCTCGCGGTCGTCGCCCGGCTGATCGAGACGTCCCTTGAGCGACTCGAGATACCAGTCGGCGAGCTCGTTCCAGACGAACTGTCGCGCCGCTTCCGCGTACTCGTTGAGCTTGAGACCCGCGTACCGCTCGGCGTCGGTCCAGATCTTTCCGTCCGGTGAATCGTGCGGCGTCGTCGGCACCAGCGGACCGAGGGCGCGATCGCACTCGTCGATCGCTGCGTCGAGACGCGCCAGAATCCATTGATCCGCGCGCGTCAGCGCCGACGATGGAATCTCGTCCAGTGAGCGCACCGGATCATCGCCCACGCGGTCGAGCAGGAAGCGGCCGATGTTCCAGAGCTTCGTGCCGAAGTTGCGTCCCGTCGCGAACGACTTGTCGATGTCGTTCGGATCGAGCACGACGTCGGCGCCCATGCCCATCCCGGCGACGAGCGTCCAGCGCAGCGCGTCGGCGCCGTAGAGGCGAATCACGTCGAGCGGATCGATGCCGTTGCCGAGCGACTTCGACATCTTGCGATGCTGGGTGTCGCGCGCCGTGCCGTGCAGGTACACGGTGTGGTAGGGCGCGCGTCCCATGAACTCGTAGCCGAGCATGATCATGCGCGCGACCCAGAAGAACAGGATCTCGGGGGCCGTGACGAGCGTGTCCGTCGGATAGAACGCCGCGAGGTCGGCGTGGTCTTCGTCCGGCCAGCCGAGCGTCGAGATCGGCCAGAGCCCCGACGAGAACCAGGTGTCGAGCACGTCCTCGTCCTGGCGCACCGCGCCGCCGCACTTCGGACAGGACGTCACGTCGTCGCGGCTCACGATCACGTTGTCCGGCGACGGGCAGGCATCGCAGTACCACACCGGCACGCGATGTCCCCACCAGAGCTGGCGCGAGATGTTCCAGTCGCGGATGTTCGTCAGCCAGTTCACGTACACCGCTTCCCACCGCTCGGGCAGGATGCGGATCGCGCCGTCGCGGACGGCCTGGAGCGCCGGCTTCGCCAGCGGCTCCATCTTCACCCACCACTGATCGGACAGGCGCGGCTCGACCACCGTGTCGCACCGGTAGCAGTGGCGCACGGCATGGTTGTGCGTCTCGATCTTCACGAGCGCGCCGCTGTCCTTCAGCATCTGCGTGATCTTCTCGCGCGCGGCGAAGCGGTCGAGCCCATTCAGCTCGGCGGGCACGCGGCCGTCGGCGTCCTTCACTTCGCGCACGACGCCCGTCTCGTCGATCACGATCGGCATCGCGAGGTTGTTGCGCTTGCCGACCTCGAAGTCGTTCGCGTCGTGCGCCGGCGTGATCTTCACCACGCCCGTGCCGAACGTCGGATCGGCGTACGAGTCGGCGACCACCGGGATCGGACGATTCACGATCGGCAGGATGACGTTCTTGCCGATCAGATCGCGATATCGCTCGTCTTCCGGATTCACCGCGACGGCGACGTCGGCGAGCATCGTCTCGGGACGCGTCGTCGCGATCGTCAGCACCCGGCCCGGCTGTCCTTCGACCGCGTAGCCGATGTGATAGAGCTTGCCCGTCTCGTCGCTGAACTCCGCCTCTTCATCGCTCAGCGACGTGAGGCAGCGCGGACACCAGTGAATGACCCGGTAGCCCCGGTAGATCAGCCCGCGCTCGTACAGACGCACGAACGCCTCGCGCACGGCCTTCGAGAGGGCGGGGGAGAGCGTGTACGCCGTGCGCCGCCAATCCGCCGACGCGCCGATCGCGCGCAGCTGCTCGAGGATCACGCCCCCCGTCTGGGTGACGAAATCCTCGGTCCGCTTCACGAACGACTCGCGGCCGAGGTCGAAGCGCGTCCGGCCTTCACCGGCGAGCTGCTTCTCGACGACGTTCTGCGTCGCGATGCCCGCGTGGTCGGTGCCCGGGACCCACAGCGCCTCCGTGCCCTTCATCCGCGCCCAGCGGATGATGACGTCCTGAATCGTGTTGTTCAGACCATGGCCGACGTGCAGAACCGCCGTGACGTTCGGCGGCGGCATGACGATCGTGTACGGGGTGCGCGGCCCGCCGACGCGGGACGAGGCGTTGGGGTCGGCGTGGAAGCATCCGGCGTCGAGCCACGCCTTGTAGATGGCCGGCTCGGTCGCGGCGAAATCGTAACGATCGGGAAGGTCGGACATAGACCTGAAAAATAAGTCATCCTGAGGAGCGAAGCGACGAAGGACCCCTATCCCTCCGCAGGGACAGGGGTCCTTCGCGCTCCGCGCTCAGGATGACGCGCTTTCTTGCTTAGTAGCGATCGCCGCTCTCGATCTGCGGGCCACTCGTCTCGCCGGGTTCGGCCTCGAGCGGATTCGCGACGTGATCGGCCTTCGGGACGCCCGACGGCGCGATCGGCGCACCACCAGTCCGATCGCCGCGCACCGCGCGCTTCGCCCGCGACCGGCGCTCGGCCAGGCCTTCGGTATCGTCGGCCGCGTTGCGCATCGCGTCGTCGGCGCGCAGCCAGCGCTCCTCGAGCGGCACCTTCGGCCCCGAATGACGGTCCGGATCCGCCGAGGTACCCTGGCGACGACGTCCCGTCCCGACCTGGCCACCTTCCCAGCGCGCTTCCGTCAAGGCCGGATCGCCCTCGCGCACGCGGCGCGCGGCTTCTTCGAACCGACGCTCCTCGTCGCCGATCGCGATCCGATTCACGACCGTATCCACTCCCGGCACGCCGCGCGCGATCGTGACCGCGTGCTGCGCTTCGTCCTCGTCCTCGACCCAGCCCGCGAGCTCGATCACCCCGTCGCTGATCGACCCGATGTCGATCGCACGCTCGGAGAGCACCGGGTCGTTGCGGAACGCCTCGAGGACGCGGTCCTCGAGACCTGCATCGTATCCCTCGGACTCGAGCTCGTCCTCCTCGTACTCGTCGAAATCTTCCGCCATCGCATGCTGCGACTCGTAGCGGTCGCGCAACGACTGCTCAGCGGTGGGAGCGCCCCGGCCGCGACGCGCCAGCTTGGACTTGATCCCACTGACACCGCCCATGCGCTGCGCGACGTACATCCCCGCGGCGAATCCGGCCAACGCACCGGCGAGCACGCCGAGGATGGTGCCGGTAGACGAAGATTCATCCTCGTCGTGATAACGGAACGGTGACATAGAGCGTGAATCCTGTGGCGGAGGTTATTGCTATAGGATAAGTTACGCGCTTGACAGGCGCGAGCATCAGCTCAGCTCGCGGTGCAACAAACAGGCCATTTTTCGACCGCCGTTTCCACATGATCGATCGCCCATCCGAATCGACCCTGACGCTGACGCTCCCTGACGGATCGCAGCGCACGGTGCCGGCAGGAACCCTCCCGTCGGACGTCGTCAAATCCATCGGTGAACGTCTGCTTCAGGCCGCGGTCGCGGTCGAAGTCAACGGCACCATTCAGGATCTGGTGACGCCGCTCCGTACGAGCGGCACCTTCCGGGTTCTCACGGATCGCGACGCCCCGGCGCTCGACGTGCTCCGCCACTCGGCCGCGCACATCCTGGCCACGGCCGTTCGTCGCCTGCGCCCCGACGCCAAGATCGGCTTCGGTCCGGCGATCGACGAGGGCTTCTATTACGACTTCGAGGTCGCCGAGCCGTTCACGCCCGAAGACCTCGCATCGTTCGAGAACGAGATGCGGAAGGTCACGGCCGAGAAATATCCGTTCGTCCGCGAAGAGGTGAACCGTTCGGAGGCGCAGAAGCGCTTCTCCGACGATCCGCTCAAGCTCGAGCGGCTCTCCGAGCTCGGCGACGACGAGATCATCTCGACGTACACGGACGGTCCGTTCATCGACCTGTGCCGCGGCCCGCACGTGCCCGACACCTCGCGCCTCAAGCATTTCAAGCTGACGCACACCGCCGGCGCGTATTGGCGCGGCGACTCGAAGCGTCAGATGCTCCAGCGCATCTACGGCACGGCCTTCTTCAAGAAGGAAGATCTCGACGCGTACCTCACGCGCATCGAGGAGGCGCGCAAGCGCGACCATCGGGTGCTCGGCAAGCAGCTCGACCTGTTCATGATGCACCAGTTCTCGCCCGGCGCCGTGTTCTGGACCGAGCGCGGCACGGTGCTGTTCAACGCGCTCAACGATTTCATTCGCGAGCGCCAGCGCGACGACTTCAAGGAGATCAAGACCCCGCTGCTCTACAACAAGGGGCTGTGGGAGATCTCCGGGCACTGGGGCAAGTACCGCGAGAACATGTTCCTCGTCCTCGACACTGAGACGAACGAGCACGACATGTCGCTCAAGCCCATGAACTGCCCGTCGCACTATCTGCTCTATCAGGCGCACAAGCATTCGTACCGCGAGCTGCCGCTGCGCTACGTCACCTTCGACGTGCTCCATCGCAACGAGGTGACCGGCGCGCTGTCGGGGCTTACGCGCGTGCGCCAGTTCCAGCAGGACGACTGTCACGTCTTCATTCGCGAGGACCAGATCGCGAGCGAAGTCGCGTTCCTGCTCGACTTCATCCTCGGCTACTACCAGACGTTCGGCCTCAGCGCGCGCGTGAAGTTCGCGACGCGCCCCGAGACGCGCATCGGCAGCGACGAGCTGTGGGATCGCGCCGAGTCGGCGCTGCGCGCCGCGCTCGAGAGCACGGGACACGAGTACGAGCTGAAGCCCGGCGACGGCGCCTTCTACGGCCCGAAGATCGACTTCGACGTGCTCGACTCGATCGGTCGCCCGTGGCAGCTCGGCACGATCCAGCTCGATTACAACGCGCCGGAGCGGTTCGACCTCACGTACGTCGGCGATGACAACGCGCTGCATCGTCCGGTGGTGATCCATCGCGCCGTGAGCGGCTCGCTCGAGCGGTTCATCGCGATCCTCATCGAGCACTTCGCCGGCGCGTTCCCGGTGTGGCTCGCGCCGGAACAGGTGCGCGTCCTGCCGATCACCGACGACTATCGCGAGTACGCGGAAAAGGTGACGAAGACGCTGCACGACGCCGGCGTGCGTGTCCACCTCGACGCCCGCTCCGAGACGCTCAAATATCGCGTCGCCGAGGGCGCGCGCATGAAGGTCCCGTACATGCTCGTCGTCGGCAAGCGTGAAGCCGAGCAGAATACGGTCGCGGTGAACGTGCGCGGGGCTGGGAAAGAGCAGAAGCCGAACGCGATCCCGCTCGACGAGTTCGTGCAGCGGGTCGTCGACGAGGATCGGTCGCGCACCCTGACGCTTGCCGCGCATCAGTAAACGGCAGGCACGCAAAGCAAAAACCGAAACCCGCGAAATGGCCTCGATGCCGTTCCGCGGGTTTCGTCTTCAGGTCCAGCGCGCGATCTCGTCGAGCAGGCGCTTCGGCTCGATCGGCTTCACGAGCAGGGCGTCGCATTGGACGTCGGTGCTCCAGGGCTCGCTGGCTTTGTGCGGAAAGGCCGTGACGAGAAAGATCGGGATCGCGGCGGTGCGCGAATCCTCCTTGAGTGCTTCCGCCACCTCCCAGCCGTTGAGGCCGGGCATCACGAGATCGAGAACGATGAGATCCGGACGCAGCTCGGCGGCTATCCCTGCTGCATCATGGCCGTCCGCACACTCCACGACCGTGTAGCCGGCGTCGCTGAGCACGCGATTGAAGAAGTAGCGATGGTCCGGCTGGTCGTCGACGACGAAGATCGTTTTGGTCTTTGGCACGATTCATCGTAGCGGAGCGCCACGCGCCACGCCATCGCTACGGTCGCCGTCGCAAGGTGAATTCTTCCTGACCTCTCCCGAGGATTCACTCAGTCGGCGCGGATCGCCGTCATCGGATCGACGGCGAGCGCGCGCCGCGCGGGAACGATGCACGCGATCGCGGCGGCGAAGAGGAGTGCCAGACCGCCGCAGACGAACGAGACCGTGTCCAGTCGTTCGACGCCGTAGAGCTGCGATGCGATGAGCTTCGTCGCCCACGTCGCGATCCCGATCCCCACCGCCGCGCCGACGACGGCGAGCGACAGCCCGCGCGACAGGACGCGCCCGACGAGGCTGCGGCGCGACGCGCCGAGCGCGAGGCGAATTCCGATCTCCCGGCTCTCCTGGGCGACGGCGAACGCCATCACGCCGTACAGCCCGATCGTGGCGAGCAGGAGTCCAAGCACGCTGAATCCGGTGAGCAGCAGCATCACGAACCGCGGTTGCGCGAGGACCTTGTGCATCAGCTGCTCGACGCCGTCGATCGACAGGCTTCGCGCGCCGAGGTCGCGCGCCGTCTTCGTGAGCGGAGCGAGCGTTCGCGCGTCTCGCGTCGTGCGGACGATGACGGCGCTCATCTCTCCCGACGGCGGGAAATAGAGCAGCGGCGCATTCGACTCGGCGCCCGGTCCGCTGAACTGGGCGTCGCGAACGACCCCGACGATCGTCAGCCACGATTCATCCTTCGTCCCGGCGATGCGCACGCGGCGGCCGATCGTCGACCCCGTCGGCCAATGCTTTCGCGCAAAGCCGGCGTTGATGACGACCTGTCGCGTCGTCGACGTCGTATCGGAGAAGGTCGTGCCCTCGACGAACGAGACGCCCATGGTTCTGAAGAAGTTCGGCGCCACGGAATTCACGTCGATGAACGACATCGCGCCCTCACTCGGCGCGGCCTCGCCCTCGATCTCCAGACGGCCGACGCTGAACGATCGAGTCCCCGGCGGCGCCTGCGCGATCGTCGCGCCGGTCACGCCGGGTGCGCGGCGCGCGTCGGCCGCGAGCTGGGCGAGGAAGCGTCGTTGCGTCGCGCTGTCCTGGAGCGCCGGACCGAAGGCTGGATAGAGCGTATACAGCCCGCGCGTCTCGAACCCGACGTCCGCCGCAGTGAGCCGCTGCAGGCTACGAATCGCGAGCGTCGCACCGATGATCAGTACCGCCGACAACGCCATCTCGCTGATCACGAGCACTCGGCGCCCGCGACGCCGGCCGCCGTTGGCGACGCTGAGCGACCCAGCCTTCAGTGCCTCATTCGTCGACTGCCGGGCCGATTGAAAGACGCCGATCGTCCCGAACAGAATTCCACTCACCGCGGCGATCCCGATCGTGAGCCAGAGCGTGTACCCGTCGACGCGCGCTCCCGTGAGCTCGTCGAGCGATGAGGGACGGGCCGCGATCAACAGCCGCAGCGCGAGCCAGCCAACGAGCACTCCCGCCGCGGTACCCGCCGCGGCCACGATGCCGCTCTCGGTGAGCAGTTGTCGGAAGATTCGACCATGGCCTGCGCCGAGCGCGCGTCGAATCGACAGCTCGCGGTTGCGCGCCGCCGTGCGCGCGATGAGCAGGTGCGCGACGTTCGAGCAGGCGACGAGCAGCACGAGCGCGACCGCCGCGGCGAGCAGGATCAGAGAATCATGAAAGGAGACGCGTTCTCCCGGTCGCTGGACCACGGCGACGAACGGCGCCTTTCCGCCATTGGATCGCGCGGCGATCGAGTCGAGCTCGGCGCGCGCCGCGTCGAGCGAGACGCCGGGGCGAAGGCGCGCCATGACGCCGCTGCTCGAGAACTTGGCGTGGAGATCGAGCGGGAGCCACAGATCCGTCGCGCGGCGTCCAGGGGCGCCGAAGCGAAGCGTCGCCGGCGCGACGCCGATGATCGTGTATGCGGTATCGCCCACGGTGAGTGTCTTGCCGAGCACCGCGGGATCGGCGCCGAGTCGTTCGCGCCAGAACCCCTCGCCGACGACCGCGACGGGTGCGTGGGCGTCGACGTCGTTCGCCGTGAAGAATCGCCCGGTGATGAGCTGCTGTCCGGCGAAGGTCGCGAAGCTGGGGAGAACGCTCCCCGTCATCACCGCGCTCGGATCGCCGCTCACCGTGCGCAGCTCGCGCATCGTGATCCGCGCCGGCTGGATGTCCTCGAAGGTGCGCGCGTTCGCCCGCCATTCGCGCACGACCATCGGCGACGGCGTGATCGTCACGGAGATGCCGGTGTTGTTGCCGCTCGTCGGCTGCTGGTACACGAGCACGATGCGATCGGCGCCGGGGAAGGGGAGCGGATGGAGCAGTAGGGTGCTGACGACGCTGAACACCGCCGTGGTCGCGCCGATCCCGAGCGCGAGCGTGAGCACGGTGATCGCCGTCCATGCCTTCTGCCGGCGGAGGCCGCGCCAGGCGAAGGTGAGATCCTGGCGTAGATCGGCGACCCATTCGCTGCGCTGCATGCGGACCTCCCGGTGGCGCGCCTCGTCGAGCAGTCGCGCGCGTGACTCGTGGAGCGGTCCGAATCGCCGGACCGCCTCGGCGTATGCCGCGTCGGCGTCGTCGCCGCGGGCCATCAACTGTTCGGCGCGCAGCGCGAGATGCAGCTTGATCTCCTCCTCGACCTCACGCTCCCAGCGATCCCGCCGCCGGAGCGCGAGGCGCAGAACGCGCCGCACGCCGTCGCGAATCACGGCGCCCCGCCCATCGCCGCCGCGTCCTTCGAGGTGGTGAGGATGTCGGTGACCGTCTCGGCGTACTGGACCCAGTTCTTCGTCTCGACCCGCAGATGGGCTCGCCCGGCCGTCGAGAGCCTGTAATACCGCGCGCGCCGGTTGTTCTCGGTGATCCCCCACTCGGCGGAGAGCAGGCCTTTGCCCTCGAGGCGATAGACGGCCTGGTAGAGTGCGGAGTCGTCGAACTCGAGCGCCCCGTTCGCGGCGCGCTCGAGCCAGGAGACGATCTCGAAGCCGTGCATCGGGCCCCAGGACAGGGCGCGAAGGACGAGGAGATCGAGGGTGCCTTTGAGGACGGGGCGTTTGTCGGACACGGTGGAGAGTCTCTATGGAGAGTCTGGATAGAGAATCTGGAAGGAGAGTCGGGGCGGCGCAAGAGCGACGGCGCGAAGGGCGCGAGCAGACGTCGCGAATCCCAGAGGGCGTGAACTCCGAACGGCGCGGACTCCCGAACGGCGCGGACTCCCGAACGGCGCGGACTCCCGAACGACGCGAACTCCCGTACGGCGCGAAGGGCGCGAAGGGCGAAAGGCGCGGAAGGCGGCGGGGTGTAGGGGCGGCGACGTGAGCCTTGTCATCCCGAGCGAAAGCGAGGGATCTCCTGTACTTGTAGGGAGACCAGCCCCACAACGGTGAC